>JABMQB010000828.1 GCA_013203525.1 Mariniphaga sp. | reverse complement strand
CAATATCAGGAAAGAGGGTTACTGTCGAACAGGCTATTTCTGGTGTTAAACGATTAAGGGTTGTTGCAGATAAAATCAGAACCTATTGCAGGGGGTTTAGAAATAGTGTTATGAAAATTGCATGTGCAATTCATAATTTAAGGGTTAGGTCACTCGTGCGTGCGTACTCGTGCACACGCGCTAGTATAAATTTTAAGTTGTAATATTGTCTAATATATCGATGCCAACATTGGCATTCGGGTTATCAAAAATGGAATTGTTTACCCAAGCCAAAATATCAGGATCATTTGCCTGATTTTCGAGATAAAGCCATGTGTCTGTAAAAATACAATCATCGATTGTTACATCTCCGTGAAATGAATAAGCCCAGCCACAGTTATTGAACTCCGAACCGGTAATATCCAATTCAGCCCCATAATTCCTAAATTGGGTTTCGTTGAATGTTACACCATCAATCGTAGTTTGCATATTGCTATTATTCAAAACAAGGCCATAAAAATAGCCTGAGCTGCCGTGTTTGTTGAAAGTAACATTTTGGCCTATCTGGATGTTTCCGTTTACGATGATTTTGTTTGAATAATTGCCACTTATGGTTACATTGTCTTCAATAATTAAAGTTGCTCCAGCATCAACAATCAAGTCAGCATCATTAAGCAGATAAACGTCCGCATTGGAAAGTAGTTGTAGTTGTTTACCGGAAACGATGTGCACATCTTTTGAAATACCGATCAAACCCCGGTGTGATTCATTGACTGTAATATCAATATGCAGTAAAGTAGGATAATCAAGAGATGTAAATTCACCTATACCGCCAAGGTCGGAATATAGTGGGTCTTCTCCAGGGTAAATTCCACCATAATCAATAGATTCGTGCATGTCTTCCCAATTATAACTTTCAAATACAGATATATAATTATCAGAATTTTGATCTGCTTCAGTATATGGTTGCCCATTATAATTATTTACAAAGGCAGGTGATTCACCAACCGTAGCAGAATAGACATGAAAATTAAATTCACCATGCCGATAATAATCCGATCCAGAATAATAAAAATCCCATTCCTCAGCCTGATTTCCCGACAAATCAACATTGTCTGCCGGATAGCCATATTCAAGAGGCTGACATGCCGAATGAAAGACTGTATTTGTAGCTTCAAGGTCATCATAAAATCCACCTGAACGGCATTGTTGCATCCAAAAGACTTTTTTATAAGCTGGTATTTGGTCAGTAAGTGCTGCAAACTCATAATCCCACATATTTCCATCTAACAAGCAAAGATAAACAGGGCCAGTCTGTCCTGGTCCAGGTCCTCCATGATCAAAAGTCCAAACAAATAAAAAATCATCTTCTGTTACTTGCGGAAAACCTCCTGAACCTGTTGCCAATCCATTGAAAACATCCTCAACGTTAACGATAGAAGCAGAAAAATCAGTTATATGATCAAGTCCATGTTCTGCTGCAGTATATCTACTCCATATACCCGGTTTTGTAAAATCTTGCCCTCCTGCAAATATTACAAAAACATTTTCATCGGAATAACCTTTTTCAAAAACCAGCATTTCCCACATCACATAAGTATCATACCAGAATTCTTCAAAACCGTTTACACTTTTTCCTTGTCCTTGATTCCATTGATCCTCAATAGGAACATTAGTTGCGGCATAATCGCCCGTGATGAGTACGGCATATTTTTCTTGCGAATTTGCAAAATGGCTTATACCGAAAGCCATTGAGACCAAAAATAAAATTTTTAATTTAGACATAATTTTTAATTTTGCGACTTAAACTGGTTGTGGGAGCAGTATGATTTTTGCTTTTGCGATGCTCGTCATACTTGCTCCTTTGTGCCGGTTTTTGTCAGTTTAACAATTTATTTAATTATCTCCACCGAACGTGTCATAACTTGTCTGCCGGCTTGCAGACGAATAAGGTACAGGCCGCTGTTAACCTCCTTTCCGTTTTTATCTGTTCCGTTCCACATTATTTGATACCTGCCCGGTGCATTATTTTCATCAATCAACGTATTTATTAGTTTTCCTTGTATAGTATATATTTTCAATTGAAACTTACCATTAAATTTCAATTTCAAAAGAAATTGTTAAATTTATTTTAAACGGGTTGGGGAAAATCTTAAGCTTATTAAATGGAGTGTGGATTTTAATATTGCCCGTCATCATATCCATTTTTGTATAATAAATCTGCCCTTCTTCTCCCATAAGGCTTTTTGTATAAAAAAGATATATTTGATCGTTATATTTTTTTGCGCCCAAGTCAAAAAATGCATTTGGTGTTTCATCTAAAATATAGCCATTCCAAATGTTATTAGAATAATAGTAAAATAATATTTTATGACCATTCTCATATTTTTCCGTATCGAAAATATTTGGATTATTATAATTATCAATGATGATTTGTTGGTTTTTAGGGTCTTCAACGATAAGTTCCGGGGTTTTCCAATTATCCCCGTCATAATAAGTATAAAATGTTCCATCATTTGGTGGTATGCTGTCATTTGTAAACTCCTGCCAAACAAGATGGGGATTTTCGGGCACATCCAAATCAATATCAAATCCATACCATGAGTAGCGTTCACCGAATTTTACAAAATCACTCCATTCATCGTTCCCATAATCATAATAAAAATACACAGGTTTTATTTCATAAGCCGTTTGCCATTCATGATAATGTGCGCCTATCCAATGAAGATTGTTATCTGAATCAACAGTAAAGTTCACAAAAGGGAAATAATCTGTGTTATCATAGGGGATATGGATGTCGCTCCATTCACCATTTTCCATATATCTGTAAAAAGTAGTTCCGTTATTATAAAGAATCCTAAACCAGAAACAATAAATTCTGTCATTGTTGTCAATAACTAATTTATTGGCGGGAGATTCCGGCATGTTTTCCGACAAGACAAAAGACTCACTCCAATTTGTTCCGTTAAATTTTTTGTAATACACTAAAGTTTCAAGATAATTACCTGTATCATAATCATAAGTGACATGTAAATTGTTCTCCGAATCACAAATTATATGAGGTTGTGATAACCTTTTTTCGTTGTTTAAAGAAATGTCTTCGGGGGTTGTCCATGTTGATCCGTAGTCATAAGATTTGCTATAAAATATCTTACTGAAATTTGTTTCATAAACATGTACCCAAACGCAATGTATCACACCGTTATTATTGAAACAATAGTCCGGAAGTTGGTTAAAACCGCCCATATTTGAAACATTAACCGGCTCTGTCCAGTTTTGAGCAAAAGAATTCATTATCAAAACAAGTGGAATAAATAAGAATAGTGCCTTTTTCATAACAGTTCTGTTTTTAGTTTCCTATGGTAAAAAATAGACCTTAAAGTTACATAATTTTCATTAATTTCAATTTATTTTTCTTGCGTGCAAGCCAAGATTTAAGCTCTTTTGGTTTTTTTTCTTTTGGCCTGTGATTCGGCAAAAACCGAAAGTGCTTAAATGTGGGGGTGGCCTTTCACCTTGTTGCTAACTCTTTGCTAAAAACACCTTTTATGTTTTTATCTAATGTTAAAATTCAAAAATTCCTCAAATTATTAAATTTGTCATACCTTTAAGT
>JABMQB010000827.1 GCA_013203525.1 Mariniphaga sp. | reverse complement strand
GTGCTACCATTTATAGTTTTGATGAAATGCCAGTTAACAAAGTAGAGTATGAAGAAACAGAACATTTTCGAATTTACAGAGATTTTCTGATGAACAGAGAGAAATATTTGTGATTATTAATTTATGGATATTTTCACGAACAAAATAAAACTGTAAATTCTATTTTATTCTGGTTTTAGGTTTTTCTCAATAAATACGGCCCAATTTTTAGCCCGTTCAATTTCATCTTCCTTTAATGGCCCTTCTTCCCCGGTTACAAAAAAGCCTTCGGGAGGTACTATTAATTCACCGCCTTTTCTTATTAGTTGTTTTGCAATAGGTTTTGCAGCATATCCACCGGTATCAACTATAAATTTTAAAGCCGATTTTTTAATACTGTCTAAATGTAATCGTGTATCAAAAGCAGCAACTTTTGTATTGACAAGCCCTTTTATGGTAATTTTTTTTAAAAAGGAGGAAGTATTGGGTGAAGGTCGGAATCCCCGGGTGGGTGAACCTACAATCAATAAATCGACAACTGTAAGTTGCTCATTTTTTATGTTGGAAACATTTTCAAAAATGATGCTGTGGCTAGATCCAAATCCATCTTTTATAGCTTTTGCAATTTTTTGTGTATTTCCAAAAAACGAATCGTAAGTGATAAGGATTTTCATCAAATTATTATTCTTTGGTTAGTTGATCATGCAAATTACTACAATGGGATTATATAAGTCATAATAATTTGATTTTTTTTGTTCATGGGTTGTACTCAGGGTTTTTGAAATTTATTCTCTTTAGTGATGTGTTTGTATTACTTTTTAATTAAATATTTATTGTTATAACTTCACAAACTTCTCTTTCCATATTGAATTACTTCCAGTAATAATTACATAATAGTTTCCGGAAGGAAGATGTTGAATATTTAGCGAAGTATTTCCGGTACCCTCTATATCCATTATTTTTTGCCCCTGGTTGTTTAAAATATTAATTCCATAATTTTGTTCGGAGGTATAATTTATGTTTAAAATATTTGTAGTTGGATTAGGGAAAATTTGCGGTTCATCTTTAATTAATTCTTTAACAGACGTAGGTATACAATTCTCTGAATCAGTGACCGGAGTCCTACCTGTTGTGCCACCTGAACAAATGCCACAAATATCGTAAGAAGCAGAACCGTTAAAAACACCGGCGCAGTCGTAATTGGCATTTGCAAATTTTGCCAGTAATCGTATGTAAGGCAATTGGGAACCACAACTATTTTCGGTAACTGACCATGAGTTGAGTGGCCATGAATTATTAAAGTCTTTATATGACTTCTGTTTCGGCTGCCCTTTGGGAGGAGTTATATTTTCATCAAAACATCGGGCATTATTGCTGCTGCTCCCACAATCCGAGGGGCAACAACCATCCCAGTTGTAGCTTGGGTTGGGACCACCGGTAAGAAAACCAGGTGCCGGCCCATAGGTTGATTCTCCTACACGGTCCCATTTAGCGCTTCCGTTTTTAAACCAACTGTGGTAAAATTCATTCACCGAGTTTTCAGCTCCAAAATCGTACATGTTCGATAAATAAACAATATTTAAGGGATTTACCCCGTGTAGATAATGAATATAATTTTCAGCTGCTTCAAGTGCCATGTCATTTTTTGAAACATTAATATTGTAATTTATATAATCGGTATATATTAATCCCTGCTGTGCTTTAATTCCATTACTTCCCCATGTATAGGCGTCGAGATGTGCCATGAAAGGATCTTTTTTACCAGAAAATGCTGCGAAGTTATGTTCTTTTTCCATAGCACTTTTATATTTCGACTTAATCTGGCTTGCTACCGTTGGCGAAATCCCTTGTAAGGTTGTATAGTAGAGCAGGATTTCCTGGTTTGATGTTTCGAATGGGTAGGCAAATGTCCATTGCATAAGATGGATATTTTGGTAGTTGTTTTCAAAAAAGCTTTTGTAAACAGGATCAGCTGTTATTTCATACAGAAAAACTGCTGCTTCCATTTTAGCAATAAACCTTCCATAATCATCAGTTTCCTGGTTTCCGGCAGCAAGGCCACTGGTGTTACCAGAATTGTTATTAAAAATTACATTAGGATTTTCAATAGTCCAATCCCATGCTTTAACTGCACATTTTTTTAAACTATCGGCATAGCTTGCCATGCCAAGCGAACGATAAACTTTTGATGCCAATGCAAATGCTCCTGCAGAATTTAATGTTCCTGATGTATTGGGCCTTCCGTAATAACTTGGGTCATTTGCTGTTGAAGGCGGGCTGGCATGTGCAGCACCTACTACACTTAGCATACTTCCATCGGGGCGCTGCATCCGAAGTAAATGGTCAAGCCCCCATTTAGCTTCATCCAGTAAATCGGGTATATTATTTCCTGATTCAGGAATATTAAAATCGTCGCCCCAAACACCGGGGTTTTCAATAAAAGCCAACATGAAATGAACTATGTAATTAGAGGTCCAGTTGGTATATTTGTTATAATCACCGGCATCGTACCAACCTCCAGAAACATCTACTTCGGTTGAAACATCGTTTTTAGCCAGAAAATCACGGGCATTTTTATCCTGTAAATGACTTGCTCCATCAGCCCACTCTTCGCAGGCAAAAGGGGCTTCTTTTGCAAATCCTGAGCGTTGGTAATAAAATGTTCGAACCGCCTGTATGAGAACTTCTTCGTAGATATTTTCTTTAATTTCAAATTCAAATGAACAAAGGTTGCTGTCAACATCTAAAATATAATAAACACCTTCAGTAGTTACTGAAGAAAAATCAAACCACCAGGCTTTATCACCCGATGATTCATCTGTCGCTCCGTTTTTCCAAATTTCAGGTGTTCCTGTAAATATTTGTGATGTATCAGCTTTATTAATTACGACATAAGTATTTCCGGGGGTAAACGATTCTTCTGCGTCAAATCCAACCTGAGGGTTTCGAATTACAGCAATCTTTTTTGCATCGGGTCGGTACCCAAATTGGTCAATTACAATATATTTGGAAGTTTGAGGATTTTCGGCCACAGAAAGAAATACAATAAAATTTAGAATAAGAATAAGGGAATACCGTAGATTAAGAATCTTTTGCGTATTCATATTTGTTGGTTTAAAGTTTAGATTGCGAAAATAGTAAAGAATAAGTATTATTAAGATTTAAAGAAAGGAATATTTGTTGCACCGGCTTTTGAGCTGGTTGAGTTGTAAAGTTGGTAAATCAGATCATTTAAATAAAGGCTGGAAAAGTACTTATAAAAAAATTCTTATTCTAAATCTTGAAGTCGTTGTTCCAGCTCTATTACCTTGTCTTTAAGTTCTTTTATCCTGAATTCTCTGCCCACAAACAGGTTATTGAAATTTTCCAATTCTTTATTTTTTTCTTCCAGTTCGGTAGTTCTTTCTTTAACGAGCTCCTCCAGGTTTTCACGATGTTTTTTAAGTTCTTCTTCAGCCTGCTTGCGTTCTGTAATATCAATAACAAATACTATGACCTGACCTTTTATTGGGCTGTAAGAATATGTCCCGAAATGTTTTTTATATTCATTTGAATAAAACTCATAGCTTTGTTGGATTCCAGTACTTGCAACAGTGCAATAATTATTTAGCCATTGAGTTGTATCAATAGGTACTAATTCTTTATAACGTTTGCCGATAATCTGATCCCGACCCATTCCCACAATCTTCTCAAACTGTGGATTAACTTCCAAATATCTGTAATCGCAAGGATCACCGTTATCATCATAAATTACCTCTGAAATATAGAATCCCTCACTGATTGACATAAATAATGTCTTAAATTGCTCATCCTTTTGTCGAATATTTTCTTCTGCTTGCTTGCGTTCGGTTATATCAATAGTATAACCAGCGAGTAAATTTTTATCTCCTTTAATAATGGGGAATTTAATAGTAGTATAATTTCGTCCATTTAAATCTTCATCGATTTGTAATACTTTACCTTTTTTAACAACCCCCCAGTCATCGGCAGTTATTTTTGTTGCAAATTCAGGTGGGAAAAGTTCATCCATTGTTTTGCCGGTCATTTCCGATCCGGAGATACCAACCATATCCCTGAAATTATCGCTGGCCTGCAAAACCCGGCTTTCAGTTGGTGAAACTTCCTTTATAAAGGTGTAAACAGGTGAGTGTTGCATAAATGCAGAAAAAAGGTCTTTATATTCTTTTAGCTCTTTATTTGCTAGTTTGCGTTCGGTAATATCGAACAGGATTCCCTGTGTACCGATAATTTTTCCACTTACGTCAGTAACTGGCATTCTTATAACGTGCATATAAATTGTGCTGCCATCAGGAGCGGGATATTCCTCTTCTTCGGCAAATGATTTACCGGTTTTTAAAATTTGTTCATGGATATCTTCACCTACATTTGCATATTTTGTGGCCTGATGCTGTTCTCCCTTTTTGGATATATGGTTATTGGCAATTTCCATTGGTTTCAAGCCAATAATTTCTTCCTCCTTTAGATTTTTGAGCCTACAGAACTGTGAATTAACCAATACATAACGTCCTTTACGGTCCTTGCGGAAAACGGCGTTTGGCAACTGCTCAATAAAAGAAAAATAAAGCGATTGTGATTCCTTTAATGCTTCTTCTGCCTGATGGTGCTCGGTAATATCACGCGCCGAAGAAAGTGCGCCAGAAACATTTCCATTTTTATCTTTCAAAACATTACACCACCAGCCAAGCAGCCTCTTTTTACCATCATTGCGCCGTTGCCAGCTCTCAACATAGAAAACATCTTCACTCCCGTTAAAAAGTGGTTGGACAATATTATATGTTTCCTGTTCGCCTTCGAAATAGAAAGCAGCTTCCTTGCCGATCACATCTTCACCAAAGAAATCGAACCCAGCCTGATTCGCCCAGGTATATACTCTGTCGTTGTCAACTTCCATTATAATATCGGGGATAGCAGAAAGAAGGGCTTTATAGCGCGAAGCAATTTTAAAAAGCTTAGTTTCTTCCTGTTTGCGAAGTAATTCTGCTTTCGATTTATTATCCTTCATCATTACAATCAGATTACCGATTGTACCAAATTACAATTTTTTTTTGTCAAGTACAGACTACACGTTGATTTAATTTCTTTCAGGAATTACAGAAACTTATTAAGTCTCACACTTTTCATATTTGAATTTGTTTTAGTGTGTTGGATTGTGGACTGCAAGAAATCAAATTTTCACACAAAGTCGCGTTCTATTTCTTTTATTTGCATTCTGGTTCAAATTGTTGGTCGTGATCAAAGTTACTTGGTTGTTTTCCCGCCCATTTGAGTAAAAAAGCTGTCGATAGGTTCCCAAAGTTCAATTTTGTTTCCATCTGGATCCATAATATGAACAAACTTGCCATATTCAAACTCCTCAATACTATCTAATATTGTTGCACCATTTTCTTTGAGTTTTTTTACCAGGCCTTCAATGTTCTGCACTCTGTAATTAATCATAAACTCTTTTTCTGATGGGGAGAAGTAATCTGATCCTTCCTCAAAAGGGCTCCTAGTTAATTTCCTCAGGATTATTTGCATTTCTGAATTCAAATGGCGAACCGTAGTCATCAATTGCAAGCCTCAGGTTTTTTCCATACCAATCCCTTGTTTCCTGAGGATTTTTTGATTGAAAGAAAATTCCTCCAATGCCTGTGACTTTTGGAATTGTGTCATTTATTATCGTTTCTTTTTTTTCAAGTGTATCGGTTTTTTCATTCATGCTGCTGTTTCTATTGGTTGATACATTGCAACTTACAAATATCATTATAAGAAGCAGGAATTTAGCTAATACTTTCATTTGTTAATTTTTTAATAAATGTATCGTAATTTTCTTTTTGCTAATTTTTTTCAAATCTACTGTGATTTTTTCAATCCGGATTATTCAAAGGGTTTTGTTTTTGTATATATTTTTTCATATATGCTTGAGTCCATGGGCATAAAACTAAACATTTAATACAAGTATTGCATTTTTTTACATCAATTAATTCATCTCTTGAAGTACTTGTATTCCATGAGTTTCCTTTGAGTGCGTTGGTCGGGCATAAATTGATACAGATTTTACAATTTCCACATTGAGATTCTTTCGGGGTATATAAAACTGTTTCGAGGGGGGCATCTGTCAAAACAGTACACATGCTAATGGCACTTCCATATTTCGGAGTTACCAATAAATTGTGTTTGCCAATCCACCCTAAACCAGCTAATAAAGCAATAGTTTTATGGGGTAAGGGAGTCGATTTTTTTTCTTTATCATAAAAACCTGTAAGTTCAATATTATCTTCAGATTGAGAATATGCAGAAAATCCTTTCGATTTAAGTGAATTCGATATATAATCAGCCATCCGATCGGTTTTAATTTCTTTTAGGTGAAACTCATCATTATTGGTCTGATTATTCCGTATCATATTCCGGACATATTCTTGCGTGTTGGTAATTTCCTGAAGATAACCGGGGGATAAGGCAATTCCTAATAAAATGGCATTTGGATACCCTTTATTTTGTTCTTTAGATAGTTGCGAAACGTTCACAAAGTAGACAAAATCAGCGCCATGCTCTATTAACTCAGTTTTAAGTTTAGCTTCTAATGACATTTTCTATTTTATCAGGTAGAAAAGATAAAAATAAATGTTTTCCGCGGAAACGGTAAATTATTATCAACAATATTATGACTTTTAAAAAATTTTGCAATTCTTATATTTTCTCAGAATTGTACTGAATCGTGATTAAGCTTTAGTATCCTCTTCGCATAAAAAGGATTTCAGAACTTAAATGTTAATGTTACTTTATTTGAATTAATTTTATTTCTTGTTAAAACACAAAATATTAATAAAAACAAGGGAATTATGATGTTTGATTTTCCCTAAATAGAGTTGACCGGTTTTTTAATAGGAGTGAAAATCAATAGTTTGGTAATTTTAATAGCTACTAATTTTATAAGATATTATAGCTTTCCGCTTATAAAACAAGGTTAAATAACCTCTTCGTTTGCTTATAAACGGAATTTTAAAAGTGTATTCTTCCTCTAAAATATCGGGTTTAATTTCGCTTGCTTCTTTTTCGTAACTAAATTCGTATGTTAATTTTTCAATAGGTTCAGGAGATTTTATTTTAAACTGAATAGAGTCCATCCCTTTTAAATCCAATACTCCGTTTAGTGGTTCTCCTAATTCAAAACCTGATAATAAAAATTCGCCGTAAAACATGGGAAGGTTTGCAAAATCATCAGCACTTTTTTCTACCAAAAGCCAATCTCTTTCTTTAGGGAAATGTTGTAGGAAGAATGTTTCAGGCGGAGTAAAAAAGTATTTGTCGTTAAAAATATGCAGGTATTTTTTTTCAACATAATCAACTGTGCCTG
>JABMQB010000826.1 GCA_013203525.1 Mariniphaga sp. | reverse complement strand
GAATGAGTTATTTCCATAATTCGTTCGACTATGGAGGAGGAGGCAGTGGCTATGGGGTTGAGTGTAACTTCCATACTACCGATGTACTGGTTGAAGATAATGTTTTTGATTCGTTGCGACATGCAATGATGGTTCAGGTTGGTGCCAACGGAAATGTTTTTGGATATAATTATTCTGTAAATTCTGTTCAAAGTGAAGGTGGACCAAACCTGAATGAAGGTTGGATACCCCCCGATATTTCGGTACATGGGCATTATCCGTTTATGAATTTGTTTGAAAGCAATATTGTTGAGGAAATCGGTATTGCTGATTATTGGGGTCCTGCAGGTATGGGAAATACATATTTCAGAAATCGGGTAAATGGCGAAGGCATTTTTATTTACGATCATTCACACAATCAGAATATTATAGGAAATGAAACCACTTTTATTATTGATGATGAAAGTAACAGCTACGATTTAATTATCCATGGCAATGAAGTTAGCAATTCAATCATCTGGGATCCGGAATTTCCAAAAGAATTACCCCCCTCTTTATACCTTGATTCTATTCCTGATTTTTTCTATCATGAATACTGGCCCATTTTTGGTCCTGATGTTTTACGTCCCTTAAAACTTCCTGCTCAAATAAGGTTTGAAAATGGTTTTCCTACTATAATACCGGGTTCACAATAAAACATTGTAACCATATTATTTTAGTAAAACAAAAAGCACTCCTTCAAAATTCATGGAGCGCTTTTAATCCGGAGGTTAACATTTAAAGGGAAACTATTTTTTATCAAGCATTAAAATATTATTGACTACAATTTCAGTTATAAAGTGTTTTTCTCCCTCTTTATCCTCATACGAACGGTTAGTTAGTTTTCCGTCAACTGCAATCTCCGATCCTTTTTTCAGATATTTTTCAGCAACTTCTGCTGGTTTCCCCCAGGCAACCAATTTGTGCCAGGTTGTTTCCGATACTTTTTCACCATCGCTGTTTTTGTAAATTTCGTTGGTTGCTACTGAAAAGTTAGCAACTGTACGTCCGTTATCAAGCTTTCTCACTTTTGGAGCATCTCCCAAATTTCCGATAAGCCTGACGTTGTTTCTTAAAGCATTCATAATTCTAAATTTTAATTAATAAAAACGAAATTGATGATTCAAAGGTAGATTGCCCCTCACACCATAACCGGATGTTAAACATTTGCTTCCGTTTGTAAACGTTTACATCCGTTTGCAATCGGATAAATTTATTTGTAAATTGTTGCCGATTAATGCTAATTCCCCTGCTATGGAAGAAAGAACATGCCTCGAATGCGGAGAAACTCTAAAAGGGAGGTCCGACCAAAAATATTGCGACGACCAATGCCGCTCAGCTTATAACAACCGAAAATTTGGTGATTCGTATAACCTGATTCGAAGAATTAACCATACCCTGAAAAAAAACAGAAAGATTTTGGAAGACCTCAATCCTGATGGGAAAATTACAATACCTGATAAATTGCTGATTAAAAAAGGTTTTGATTTTAATTATCATACCCATACGTTTACCAACCGCAATAGGCAAACCTATTATTTCTGTTACGAACAAGGATACCTCAAACTGGAAAGTAATAAATACCTTTTAGTGAGGAAAGACGATTAAATTATTTTTAAGTTCTTAATTGATTATATAAATAAGTTACCAGTAATTTAAAGAAACGCATCAAATGAACCAACATTATGTTCCAAGATTATATCTGAAAAACTTTTCCACAAAAAGAGGGAAGGAATATTTTGTTGATGTTTGTGAAAGTGAAACCAAAGAACCATTCAATGTAAACATAAAAAAAATATGTGCAGAAAAGGACCTGTATACTTTAGACAAAGATTCAACTTTTCATAAAGACTCACTTGTTTTTGAAAAGATCTATGCACAATGGATAGAACCGCTATATGAACAAGCATATAGCATTTTAACCAACGACAGCATATTCAGAATAAGCACAAAACAAAGGATTGATATATTGACAAGTATACTTCAACTTTATTATAGAAATCCTCATATTATGACAGATAGTCTTGATAAAACAAGGAAGGATATGAAGCAAATCTTTTCTGATAAGAATACCAACAACGAGGGATTTACATATTTGTCAAAACATTTTAAATATAATGATTGGGATGAAGAAACTGTTGTTTCTTTTTTTGAAAAAGAACTCTCAAAAGAATACAAAGAGAAACATTTATTAGAGACACAAAGAGGAATAGAATTTCATAAAAATTCCATAATTGAGGTATACAAAATAATTGATAATGGTTTATTCATAACGAGCGACAATCCACTTGCAATTGAAGATCCAATAAACCCAACCAGAAACATTCAATTAAAATCAAAAGAATTTACAGTTCCTTTAAATCATAAATACGCTGTTAAGATTTACCATGATAATACTAAAGATTTAAACAGGATCTATAGAGCAAGAATACCACACGGAAATGCTAATTCAATGAATTCAACATTGTATAAGCAGAAAATAAGATTCATAATAGGTAAAAAAGAGTCCTTCGAGCAATTTTTCCATTTGTCTAAGATCTTCAATAGTACATCGGTTGATTTCATAATGAGTGGTATGCGTCAAATAGTAGAAAAATTTCCAGTCACAAAAGATTCAGCCAATGCTCATCATGTCATTAAATTTTATGTAGACAAATACGATAGAGAAGGAACATTAACAAATAAAGAAATGAGAGAAATGCATCTAATATTAAAGCAATTAGGTATTGAGAAAAAAAGAAAAGAAATATAAAAACCTACTGGTATAAAACACTTTGTAAATTGCATTGCGGGGAACATACAGTGCGTTGTAGCGAATTAAAACTGACAACTATTCGAGCAAAATGATAATTATGAAGGCAGCAGTAACAACAAAAGCAGGTACTCCTGATGTAATTGAAATTCAAAAAGTATCGATCCCTGATTTAAAAGATGGATGGGTACTTATTCAGGTAAAAGCATTTGGGTTGAATAGATCTGAATTATTCACCAGGCGAGGTGATTCACCTGGAGTTATTTTTCCAAGAATACAAGGTATTGAATGCGTAGGAATAGTTGAAAATGATCCTTCAAACACCTATAAAACAGGACAACAGGTAGCAGCAATTATGGGAGGCATGGGACGCTTCTTTGATGGCGGGTATGCTGAATATGTATTGGCTCCACTAGAGATTATATTTCCATTCAACAGTCAATTGCCATGGAAAACTTTAGGGGCAATCCCAGAGATGTTCCAAACAGTCTCAGGTTCTCTAAACCAAGCATTAGAAATACAGAATGGAGAAACACTTTTAATTCGGGGAGGCACCTCTTCTATCGGTATGTTAGCTTCTCAATTAGCAAAAACACAAGGCTTAACTGTAATTTCCACAACCAGAAATCCAGATAAAAAACAGGCTTTGATTGAAAATGGAGCTGATCATGTAATAATTGATAATGGAACTGTAGTTAAACAATTGAAACAATTTTTTCCTGAAGGTGTAAATAAAGTCTTAGAACTTATTGGAACAAGAACTCTCAAGGATTCCTTAAAATGTATTTCACAAAAAGGAGTGGTTTGTAT
>JABMQB010000825.1 GCA_013203525.1 Mariniphaga sp. | reverse complement strand
CTTCAAAACTATTCTCATCGGTACAATTTGTCGTGGTGCCTGTTTCTGCAAATACATAAATTATTTGAGTACTGGTAATATCATCGTCTGCAAATAATGCTGTTCCTGTTTCGCCCGGGCTGGTAAAATAATTCCCTACCGACAAGGATGGTAAAGAATAACTATCGCAAGCTGTTATATCAGATGGCGCATCTGCTAATGGTATCGCATTTATAGATACTTCTGCTGTATTGCTTGTAACATCATTACATCCTTCTATATCATCACTTACCACAACCTGGTAATATATTATTCCTTCGCTTGAAGTGGGTGCATCATAAGTATTACCTGTTGCAGTTGCAATATCGAAAAACGGACCGCTTGCCGAATTTGATTCCTGCCATTGGTATGAATATACACCAGAACCACCATCGACTGTAACTGATAATTCTGCATTGTCGCCTACACATAATTCTGCTTCTTCTGGATGAGAAGTTATAATAGGATCAATGCATCCAATAATTAACCGGTAATCTTCGACTTCTCCATCAGGTTCAAGTTCACCTTGTGTAATAAATTCGTTTGTTGTTGTTGATAATCTTAAACGTAAATAAGTATCGCTTACTTGAAGATAATTAATATTAGTCCATTCAAGACTAATAATTTGTGATGATGTGTTTTTTCCTACAATTTTATAGGTGTATTCATCACTTTCAAAAACACCATCCAAATCCAAATCTATCCAGCCATGTAAATACGCATTTCCTTCAAAACCACTTAAATTATGCAAAACGTCAACATCAACTGAAAAATCCTGATTTGTGCCATAATTAATTTTAGGTAAAAAATTAATACCGTCTTCATCATTGCCGTTTATATCTCCATCGTTATCATCACCATCAGCTTCAAACGTTCCCTGATAATTATCGTCAACATCAATCAAAGAACCTAATTTAAAATTATCTTTAATTTCGTGCCTTGCCTGTGAATAGTTAACAGCATCACCATAATCAAATTCAGCTGGGTAAAAATCAATACAGTCAAAATACAATGAAAAATATCTATCACCATTTTGAGAATATTTTTTGTGAAATTTTACTCCAATTCTCCAGTCAAATTCTGATACTCCGAAATAAATGAGACGAATCATTCTTTCTTTTTCTGTTATACTTATGCCACTAGCACTTTGCTCTTTCGTATCAATCGCTCTAATATGAGTGTCATTTGGAGGATCAAAAGAAAAAACATCGAGATATGTACCGGAACCTGATTCTAATTGATGATCTTCCAGGTTTGTAAATTCACCAAACTCACTCAAATGTGACAGACCATCGATATCAATATGGTATGCAATAATAGAATCGTTAATAATTACCGGTATTTCCGTACCCTGCTCTACTATTTTTATGTTAAAATCTGCCCATATATAATCTCCTGCTTCTCTGTCGCCCCACCATCTGAAATTAGGTTGTAATGCATTACAATAACCGGTATTTGTCATATCAATGGTATAAAGTGATACATTATTGTCGGAATAACCAGAAATAGTAACAAGTGCATCAACTTTATTTCCATATGTATCTTCCCATACATCCATAAACCGATATACGTTTCCAGCTTTCCATGGATTTGAAATATCACCGGAATAAATGGAATAATTAATAAAATTAAGAAATGCAGTGTTTATTCCACAACCAGAATTGTCAAGCGTAACACAGTTAGATAAAGCTGCTGATTTAAGAGATAAGCCTTCCTCTCCTTCAATCAAAAATCCACCTTGTTCAGGATTTTGTGAATATAATGCAAAAACCGGGAACACCAATAGCAACCCGATTAATAAGGTTTCCTTCATTTTAATCATCCTTTTTAAAAAAAATATATTTAAGTCGCTGAGTTGAATATGTAGAATATCTTTCATAACCTCTTACTTTTAAATCCAAACATTAAGAATTAAATAATCCATCGGGATGCATGATTAAATTCAAGCATAAAATATCAGAGAAACTCTTATGATCACATAATTTTTGCAAATGCAAGTTTTTCTGATCTGAAAGCTCTATTTCATTGAGTTCTTTAACCGTATCCAGATAGGATACATAAGCATACGTGTGAAGTAAATGGTAATTCACTTTACCTTCAAAATTTTCCATTTCGATTTTGCGTTTAATATTGGGCATCGTTCCAATTGCATATAATATGCCAACGCAAAAAATAATCACTAATATCCTGACTGTAAAACACTTAATGATTAGTTCATAAAATTTTAAAGTCCCAGTATGGGAATTTCTTTGTTTATATAGAACAGATTTTACATTCACTATCTGACAAAATTTATTCGTTTTATTTTGTATATTTTGGTTCATTCCTTTTCTTCAGTTTTATGTACTTAATTTCGAAATTCCTTATTCAAATTAAGGTATTCTCTGATTATATTTTTTTGTTAAACTTTTCATATTAAGCATTTTAACAATCTCAACTACAAAACTATTATACATTATTATACACGTGTATAGGGGATATCCTGATTATATCCTGAATTTTTCCTGTTTTTTTCCTTTTTCATTGTGAAGTTGAATTACCTTATTTTTTGATCAAAGTTGGAATTCCCAAATTAAGACCATAGTTATTTACTATAAACCAGGTCGTTAAACAATAAAAGATAGTGAGAAACCAAAATAATTTGAATAAGGGATTGTTATTTCTTTTTTTAAGGTTTTTAGTATATTCAGATTTCATTTCAAATCCTTTTTGTTTTTTAAATTTTCTTTGAAAAAACACTAATTATTTATAGATTGAGCATCAAAATTTTATATAATGGATACCGATAAAATATTGTTTTGGAATGTTGATACACAAAAGGATTTTATTGATCCCGATGGAAAATTATATGTTCCGGGTGCTGAATTAATAAAAGGAAACCTGAATGTTTTAACTGAATTAGCAATAAAAAATAAAATAAGAGTAGTAAAT
>JABMQB010000824.1 GCA_013203525.1 Mariniphaga sp. | reverse complement strand
TTTTTAGAATGAAATTTGGAGAAAAGTTACTGATTATATTGATTTTACTGATGTTTCAAACAACAGTTATTTTGGGTAATCAGGCATTAAATACTAAGGGCGATTCAATAGGGTCTAAAATATTTACAAAAACTGAAATTAATTCTGGTTTTAGGTTTTTTTTGAATAACGGACGCGAATCTCTAAATACCGGGCTATCAGAAAATACTGAAGAAAGATTAAACTATAATGCATATTATAATTTGTTTGTGAATTCCTGGAAATTCTTGGGTGATCGACAGGAATCAATTAATCTTTCAATAGGTGTTGGCCCTTTATATTCCACCGGAGAAACAAAACGGACAACAGCAAATACCATTACCAGATTTGAAAATAAAATTTATGGGCTCTCATTTTTCGGGGATCTTAATTATTCTGGAAGGTTTTATTATGATGATAAAAACTATGCATTGGTTGAAGCCAGTGGATTTGGACGATTTGAAAAAATAAAAATAAATTCGAAAGGATCTTTTATTCCTGCCGATGGTAGTTTTATTGTAGCTTTCCCGGTTGAAGAAAAATACCTGGACAACAGGCTTCGTTATGGTGTAAATGCAAAGGCAGGAGTTGGATTTGGCAAAATGAACCCCGTAAATCATATTATGGAGGCAGAATTTTTATTAAATGAATATTATAAAGGAAGGTTATTTTCACAAAATGAAATAAATAGGTTTGCTTCAGTTATAGCAGGAATTAGAAATAAAAGAAGGCTAAAAGAAAGCCACTCAGCGGAAAGTGAATTGAAAGATGTAATGGATTTTTTAGGGAAGGAATTATTATTCCAGGTTCCTGATTCACCTGAAGAATTATGGAAATATGGAGAGTTTATGCCACGTTTTTCAGGGAAACGTTTTGAGCTGGGACCACTTTTTAAATACTATAATCGTGAACCCGATTTTATTTATGGAGGTTTTGCCAAATATGAAATTCATACTTACAAAAATTTTAATTGGAATTTTAATTTCTCTTCTGAACTAAGTTATAATCGGTATAAAGAACGTGATTGGTTTTTATGGGATACTGACATGCAGTTTGAGTATTTTAAAAATCTCAGAACAAAATATACGTTTGGTGTAAAATATATACCTGCTGTTGTTGTGAATGATTTTAAGGATATTGAATCTATTCAACATGCGCTTATCCCGTATATAAGTTTCTATCATCAATTAAGTGATAAATACAGGATGGCATTTGATTTCCGGTATAAAATTACCGATGAAAACGATTTTTTTATAAAAGGACCTGGGTTTTCGCTTGCCTTTTACAGAAGCCGCTACTAACTAAACACGCAGGAATATTTTTTTCTTGTACATATAATATAACAACAACCAAACTACAGCCAGACCTCCAATTGTGAGTGATAATTCAGCCCACGATTCTCCCATTGGTTTGGTAAACGATCCAATAAAAAATTGTCCAATGTTTCTGAAATTTATTATGCGGGTTGCCAGATATACAAATATGGAATTCATTCCTATAATTCTGAAATAGAAAGCCCAACTTTTAAAACCCCAATGGTCGATAACTAAATAGAAAACCGTTAGAAGTAAGAATCCTATACCACCGGTTAGCATGTTAAAGGTTGAAGTCCAACAGCTTTTAATAATTGGGTAGAATGTTGAAAGGATTAGTGCAAGGACAATAAATCCTGCTCCGGTTGCTGCCATATACCCAATTTTTTGCCAATCGCTGGTTTTTTTATTCCGAAGCATATTACCGGCAATAGTCCCCATTAAAGTAACACCTGTTGCTGATAAACTACAAAGTATACCTTCCGGATCAAAGGTTCCTCCATACAATCTACCTGGTAAAAATAGCTGGTCGATATATCCATTTATACTACCTTCAGGTGTTAATACACCAGCACCAAATCCTGGAACCGGAATTAGCAATTGGATAACTCCGAAACCTGCCAAAATTCCTCCAAGCCAGATCAGCCTAGCTTTAAACGATTCGAAATAAATAACAATCAACGATGCAAAAAAGTATCCGATAGCAATTTGCCCCAAAACACTTGCAATGCGCGTACCTTCAAAACCACGCCTGAATACGCCGTTATATAACAATCCTAATAAAATCAGGATAACCATCCTTTGAAAGACCTTCGTAAAAAGCTTTCTTTTTGGTATATTTTTTTCAAGTTTTGATTTTACCGAAAGCGGAATTGCAACCCCTGCAATAAACATAAACAGTGGGAAAATAAGGTCGAAAAATCGGAATCCTTCCCATTCTACATGTTCCATTTGAGTTTCAAGCCACCCGGCACCTGTCATTTGTGCAATAATAGCAGCAAGAGCGCCACCACCGGTAATCCAAAACATATCAAAGCCCCGAAGAGCATCTAATGAATACAAGCGTTTTTGAGGTTCAGTACGAAGTTTAGTTGCAGACATAGTT
>JABMQB010000823.1 GCA_013203525.1 Mariniphaga sp. | reverse complement strand
TAACCGAATTATTACATGAAGCTGCACCTCCGGTTAATGTTCCAATCAAACGAAAATCCTGATCGAAATAGGGTGGTGCAGCTTCATGTAATAATTCGGTTAACGATTATTTTGAAAGATTCGATTTTGCCTGGGACCATTATGCCGATTCAGCTAAACAACTAAAGTATTGGCTCGATCCTCTGGATTCAGGCGTAGATATTTTAGATGGAATGCATGGTTATGCCGATGAATTATATTGTGATGCGTTTACAAACCTGGCTGAGGGAGATTTACCGGTTTTAACACCAATGCATGATAATGAACAACAATTTGCCGGATATTGGGGTGGTACTAATAGTTTGGGTTTTGAAGAATACGTTGAGAAATTTTCAATACCCGGCGACGAAATACTTGAAGGGATTTCACTTGGGGTTGCAAGAATAGTGAAAAACTCAGTGGGTGCTGATAGTTATGTTACTATAAAAGTGTATAATGGAAATCAAATGCCGGAGAATCAGATATATTCAAAGGATGTGTTAATAAATGACTTTGTGCAATCGGCTATGAATTATATAAGTTTTGATGAAGTTGTTGAACCATCAGATACTTTTTTTGTGGGATTTAATGTTACTAATATCCATGAAAATGTAACATTTGCCTTGTATCATGCAGAAAGGAATGAAGGTGAAAATGCACTATACCTTAGAAAAAATGGTAACTGGATTGATTTTCGGGATGAGAAGGAAAACAAAACAGCTTCGCTGGCATTTGAGTTAATTGCATGCAATGTTTCAAATAATGGTAATGATACAATTCCGATTATTAAAAAGGGAGATATTCATATTTATCCAAATCCGGCAAAATCAATATTAAATCTTCAAACTACCGTGGAAATTTCATCCGATGATATTTCAGTATTCGATCTGATGGGAAGAGAATTAGCAGTGCATATTATTGAAATTGGATCTATGGAATTTAAAATACATTTACCCGAAGTAAGGGCTGGAATTTATATAATTCGGGTTAAAAACAATACTATTTCAGAATCACGTAAATTCTATAATTTTCCTTATTAATTCATAATGGTTAGGCTGAGTTATTTTATTATATTCTTATTTATTCTGATAGCCTGTTCAACGAATCAGAGGGATAGCTCTGAAAAAAATAATTCTACAAAATACGCACGTGGTTTTGAAATAACTGATTATAATTCATTCAAAAAAATAACGGTTTTTAATCCCTGGGAACAAGCTAAGAAAATTGCTTTTTCTTATTATTTGATGAATAAAGGGCAAATTATTCCTGATTCATTAAAAAAAGAGAAAGTGATATTTACTCCAATCGAACGGGTTATTTGCCTTTCAACTTCGCACATTGCTTTTCTCGATGCTATTGGTGAAACAGCAAAAATAAAAGGTATTTCAGGAAGTCAGTATGTAAATAATAATGAGATTCGTAATAAAATTCAATCCGGTGAAGTAGTTGATGTGGGATATGATAGTGGTTTAAACTATGAACTGATTCTTCAACAAAAACCTGATTTGGTATTGGTTTATGGAATTGGCAGTGAGGTTACTACATATGTTCGGAAAATGGAGGATTTAGGATTAACTGTTTTTTTTATTGCTGAATACCTTGAGGAATCACCCCTGGGTAAAACCGAATGGATTAATTGTATAGCACCGCTTTTTGGAAAAGAAAAAGAAGCAAATTTATTTTTCAAGTCCATTGAGTCTAAATATAATTTATTAAAAGAAAAGGCAAATTCAATTACTGAGAAACCTGAAGTTTTGGTTGGATTACCTTACCGTGATGCCTGGTGGATTCCGGGTGGCAAATCATACCTTTCAAACCTTATTGCCGATGCGGGTGGTGATTATATAGGAAAAGATAATTCCTTGGATGAAAGTTATGTTGTTTCTTTTGAAAATTTATTGACTATGGCCGGGAATGCAAAAGTCTGGCTGAATGTAGGATCGGTAAAATCAAAAGCTGAAATTATTGCGACTGATGAAAGGTTTGCAAAATTTCCTTCGTTTAACAATGCCCGGATTTATAATAACAACAATAGAATGAATCCCTCAGGAGGTAATGATTTTTGGGAAAGCGGCGCTGTTTACCCTGATAGGATTCTTCATGATTTTATTAATATTTTCCACCCCGGAATATTGGAAGATTCTGAATTAATATATTACAGAGAAATTAATTAATTTGGCATTTTAATAATTATAACTTTTGTCGAATTAATTTTACATGAATAAAAAAAACAGGAGACATAATAGCCGGGCATTTTTATGGTTACTTTTTCTTGGAGTATTGGTAGTTGTTTTTTTTATTCTGGATTTACTTTTGGGATCTGTAATGATTCCTGTATCAAAAGTTTTTTCTGCAATTTTTGGCTCACCAGGAGCCAGTGATACAACTGTAACAATAATAAATGAGTTTCGATTTCCTAAAGCATTAACTGCTATTCTTACCGGAGCGGCTTTATCGGTTAGTGGTTTGCAAATGCAAACTGTTTTTCGAAATCCACTTGCCGGACCCTATGTATTGGGAATTAGTGCCGGTGCAAGCCTTGGGGTTGCTTTATTTGTGATGGGATTTTCTTCATTTGTGGCAATTGGAATATTTTCGGCAGCAGGAGCATGGCCTTTGGCAATAATTGCATGGCTTGGTGCTTTTATTGTTATGTTACTGGTTTTATATGTTTCATCCAAAGTAAACGATATTATGACTATCCTGATTTTGGGAATTTTGTTTACAGCAGCAACTGGTGCTATTGTCAGTATTCTTCAATATTTTAGTAACGAATCGATGCTTAAGGCATTTATTATTTGGACCATGGGAAGCCTGGGAAGCGTTACTAAAAGCCAATTAACCGTATTAACTCCTGCGGTAATGTTAGGTATTTTACTGGCATTTCTGAAATTAAAGGATTTAAATGCATTTCTTTTAGGTGAAAATTATGCACGTTCATTGGGTATAAATATTATTCGAAGCAGATTAATAATTTTTCTTAGCACCAGTTTATTGGCCGGAACCATTACTGCATTTTGTGGTCCCATTGGATTTATTGGGATTGCAGTTCCTCATATTGCACGAGTAATTTTCCGGACTGCCAACCACTCTGTTTTATTACCGGCCGTTATTTTGTTAGGAAGTATTTTAATGTTGTTTAGCGATATTGTTTCACAACTACCTGGAATGCAAACCACTTTACCTATAAATTCAGTTACAGCATTAATTGGAATTCCAGTAATAGTTTGGATGATAGTTAAGAACAAACGTTTTTCATCGGTATAATGGGGCAGGAGTATTTTAACATATCGATCAATAATTTGTCCATAGGATTTGGAAAACCTGAAAAAAGTCCGGTTATCCTTCGTAAGGGAATAAACTTTACCGCAAATCATGGCGAGATGGTGGCTCTGATTGGTAGTAATGGAGTTGGAAAAAGTACCTTACTAAGGTCGTTGGTGGGTTTTCAGGAATATTTTTCAGGAGACTTTACAATCAATGAAAATTCCATAAAAACATTTTCAGATCAGGAAAGGGCAAAGCTGATCAGTTTTGTTTCAACCGAAATTATAAAAGTTGCTAACATGACCGTTTTTGATCTGGTTGCATTTGGCCGTTTTCCATACACAAATTGGTTTGGTAAAGTAACTTCCAATGATAAGCGAATTATTGATGAAGCAATTTCTAATGTTGGAATGAAGGAACACAAAAACAAGCCAATTACTCAGATTAGCGATGGTGAACGTCAACGAGCAATGATTGCCCGGGCACTGGCTCAGGATACACCAATAATAATTCTTGATGAACCTACCGCTTTTTTGGATGTAAGCAACAAATATGAAATATTCCATTTACTTCAGGTTCTTGCAAAAGAAAAAGGTAAAACTATTGTACTTTCAACACACGATCTGAACATAGCTTTACGTGAAGTAGATAAATTCTGGATTTTACTTGAAGATGAAACATTCGAAGGCTCACCTGAGGATTCTGTTTTAAATGGGAATTTTGAAAAACTTTTCAGTAACAGCCACATTGGTTTCGACCATTATGAAGGAGAATATTTTTTCAAAAAAGAGTTCCGTGAAAAAGTGAAAATAACAGGTGAAGGAATTCCACTTAACTGGACTCTCAGGGCATTTAACCGTATGGGCTATCAGATAGTTATGGATGTTAAGCCAGATTTTGAAGTGAATGTTATTGAATCGAAAAATGGGATAAACTGGGAATTTAAAAGAAAACTTTCAGTTCAGAATTTTAATTCAATTTATGAGATGTTGCAAAATCTTCAAAAAAAGTGATCCCCTAAAGATTTGTTTTCCAATTTTGAATTGTAATTTTTTATCTAAAATCAAAAGTTAGTTTCATTTTCAGAAATCCTCCGTGTATTCTGCTGGAGCTAAAAAAATAGGGTGATGATTGTGGTCCAAATCTTTCTGCCTCTTTAAATTTTGAGCCTGTTGCATTAATACCATGTAAAAAGGAAATATCACCTTTTGGATATTCCATTTTTGTTCTGGCTGGTTCTTTAGGATCATCCGGGGTTAGCATCCTTAAAAAAACATCATTGCTGTGGACTATTACTTTAAAATCAGGCGAGTTTTTACCCTGAATTTCAGCCCAGTAAACTTCTGAATGATATCCTTTAAATTCAGGGTATTCAAAACCTGATTCCCCGGTAATAGTATTATTGTATTTTTTCTCCCATAAACCAAATTCAACACCTTTCATTCGATTTTTGTAAACTCTGTATGGTCCATTTCCCAACCATTTCATTCCTGCTACATTTTCTTCAGGGTAATCAAATGTAATTCCTGCAAACAAACATTCAGAAGCTGGTTTATAAGCTACTTTAAGTTCAAGCAATCCATCTGGTAAAACAATCCATGTAAAAGAATCTCCGCGATTAAATCTTACCGATATAACTAGGCTGTCACCTTTAAAATTATGTGTTACTTCCTGAATTTCTTTTTCGCGGCTAACAAATACGGGCCCATTCTTAAGCGGAATAATTTTGCCATTAGTTATAATTTTGGTAATAGTACCATCCGTTTTACTGAAGGTAAATTCGTTTCCATTGGATTTAACTTCCAAAGAATTTTCATTTTCTGTAATTTCCGGTTTAGCTCCCTCTTCTAAATCAACTAATTCTCCCGCTTTGGCTGCAGGAGTTTTGACCGGCCAACTCCAGGTATTTATATGCCTTCCAAAAGGATCAATTGCTTTTATTCTCATGACATCGGAAGTTTGCCAATCCGGTGGAAGTTCAAGTTTTAATTTGTCTTTTTGCCCCGGCTTTAATGATATCGAAAGTTTTTCTTTTTTTAAAACTGATTCATTTGTTTTGGCAGATAGTGAGGGGAGAACTACCCATTCTGCAGTAAACTCACATTGATTTAGATTTGTATAATGGTATCTGTTTTCAATCCTGAAAGTTCCATCAAATTCATCGGTAATATATTTATTTTCAAAAAATACGGGAGCCCAGATTTCTTTAATTGTAAAAAAACTCCCTTCCTTTTCGTGATATGGTCCAAGAATACCATCGGGAGCACGATTTCCATCCGAATCAAGATCTCTGTTCCGATCGGTACGTTCGACTGATTCATCGGCAAAAACCCAAAGGAAACCGCCGGCACAAAGTGGATCTGCCCACATTTTTTGCCAATAATCATCTAATCCGGCACCATGCCCACCATCGTATAAACCATGTAAAAATTCGGTTGAAAAAAATATTTTCCGTTTGCTAAAACCATCGTACGATAAATAATTATAATCAATATAATGCAGTGTGTTTGTTTTTCTGAAATCCTGCCATGGGTGCAGAACTTCACGTTTTTGAATGTCCTGTTTGGCAAAATCGTCGTTCAGTTTATTGTTTTCACCACCTTCGTTGGCATTGTCCCAGAATATGATGGAGGGATGATTTACATCTCTTTCAATCATTTCAATTAAAAGTTTTCTTCCAACCGTTTCATCATATGAAGGCCTTTGCCAACCAGCTAATTCATCAAGCACAAATAATCCCAGCGAATCACAAACATCAAGGAAGTGCGAATCGGGTGGGTAATGCGACATTCGCACAGCATTCATATTCATGTCTTTTATAAGGTTTACAACCTCAGTGCTAATTGCTTTTGATGAAGTACGGCCAAATTTTGGGTGGAAAGAATGACGGTTTACGCCTTTCATTTTAATTCGTTCTCCGTTAACATAAACTCCATCACTTTCACGGACTTCTATTGTCCTGAAACCAAACCTTTCAGTAATCTGATGAATAATTTCTCCATTTTTGTCTATTAAAGAAAATACAGCATTATACAGATTGGGAAACTCAGGTGTCCATGTTTTTGGATTTTCAAATTGTCCTGAAATCCGGGTAATATCTCCGGAAATATTTCCTTCAAAAACAACCTCACTATTGCCAAAAAGACTTTGAATTTCAGTTTTTACTGAAACTGCATTTTTAATTTCCGATAAATATATATCAGCCTTAAATTCTCCGTCAGCTCTGGCATCAATAGCTACCCGCTGGATATTTTCTTTTGGTTTTGCTTCAAGAAAAACCGGACGGAAAATTCCACCAAAAATCCAGTAATCGGCTTTTCGTTCTGCCTGGCTGACCGATTCATTATCTGAATGTTTTTTAACCAACACTTCAAGTTGGTTGGTTTTACCGGTTCTAATAAGTTTTGTAATATCATATTTAAATTGGTAAAACGCCCCTTGATGAACTGGTCCTGCTTGTTTTCCATTTATTTTAATAAGGGCATCGGTCATTACTCCGTCAAAAACAATATTAATTTGTTTGTTTTTCCAGGAAGCAGGTATTTCAAAATTATATCGGTACTGCCCTGTTTCATTAAGGCGTTTTTCGAAACTTTCACCGCCATAATTATAGTCTCCAAAACCTTGTTGTTCCCAGCAAGATGGAACGGGTATTGTCGTCCATTCACCGCTGTTCATACCGGCTGAACAGAAAAACTCCCAGTCAATGGTGTTATCGGCACCTGTGCCTGATAAATATTGTATTTCGGTGGATTGAGCAATTATAAATAAAGGAAATAATAAAAGAAAACTCAGCTGGATATATTTGATCTTAAGCATAGGTTTTTGGTTTTTAAGTAAATAGGTTTTAAAAATATAAAAATACGTGCAGTTAAAGAATAAAAAATGACTTTGTATTATTTTTAATTTTCTTTAAGCATAAAGTTATTAGGCATTTTTGGGCTGCTTTACAACTGGGTTTCAGGTAATAAATATTTTTTTTCTGTGAAAAGAAAATGGCATAGGCGTATAATTTGGCAACGTAATCAGCAAGGATATTCTATTTCATTTAGTCAGTTGGTTCAAAGATTATCCTTCGATAATTGGTAAGATTATGCGTACCATCATCCGTAACCTCGCAAATCACATGAAAGCTTTTTCCCGCTGAATTAGACGGTACCTCAACTGTGGCAATACTCGTGTTGCTGTTAGTTATATTTACTTTATCAGGATAAGTGCCTGCTTCGGGTTGAACCCACCAAAGGTATGTCAAAGAATCTCCATCAGGGTCAGATGTAGCTGATGCATCGAGGATAACGGTAGCTCCTTGTTGTGGTGTTTTCCTAATGATGTCCATACCATCGTCACCATCAATGACAACAATTGGGTTTCTGTTTCCAGCACCGTCTTTTGCCCAGTCCATTCTGGCTGCAAAATTATTAAATGTAGCAGTATAGAAGTGATCCTCATATTTCCTACAGGTATTATATGCAGTTCCTGTAAAGTTTACATACGAATTGCCATTGTTGTCTTTTCCTTTACCCCATTCAGAATAACCGCCCCAACCAGCCTGGTTTGGTATATCAGGATTATTGAGTCCGTTAGGCAAAATATGCAAAAAAGATGGTGTGTCACCTTCAACTCCCCAAACGTATTTTGGATACTGACTGCCAAGGCTTCCATGATTCTGGATATGAGTTTCATACTCATCCCAATTGGCTTTTCCTGTACCATTTTGAAATTTCCAGGCACATTCATCCCAGATAAACAGAAGGTCATCTGAGAATTCACGGCGCATCCAGGCATGTGAACTGATTTCAAAACTGGATCTTTGAGGCCTATCTTGATCTGTTATAGCATAAGCACGGATTTTATGCAAGAATTCTTTTAACTCTGATTCACTTCGGGTGTGCTGTACCTGCCAAATAGATTGAGCAAGAGTGTTGCCTCCTCCCCAGATTGTCACCCAAATGGGACGGTCATCATCTTCGTCAGCCAGTTTTATAATAAGATCACTTCCTTCTGAATTATTTCCTTCGCCAATGAAACTTTTTCCCATATGCATGCTACCAAACATGGTAAGATTTTTCAAATATTGAGCACTTGGCCAGTACCCAATTTCCTGCTTACCATTATCCTGTGCAAATCCGCTTTGATTAGAGCGTTTAAGAAGGTTAGGTAAATCTTTTTTGTAAGCATTGATTACTCCTGTAGCGATATCTTTAAATTGCTTATGATCATTAACGTTATCCATACTCCAACCCGTTGTGATTACAATTCCTTCAATTTCGAACAAATCGGCGTGAACCATAAGACGAATCAGTGATTCGTGGTCATCCGGTTCCCAGGTAGAAATATCTGATAATACAACAATTCGTGGTTTCAACGGAGCTGAATTAGAAGTTGTTTTTTGTTTTGTTTGCCCAAAAAGGGAACAGGAACTGAGTATCAAAGAAATTAGCACAAGGAAGAAAAATGTTTTCATAATTGATTGTTAAGTGAAAATGGAAAAAGAACCAATACAATTATATCATTATAATATTTTCAGCAGCAGCTTTATTTCAGATACTTTTCACTCATTTCATCATAAATATTTAACTCCTCATTTGCATTTCCGTCCCGGTCCATAACTCTACTCCAGGTATTCAGTGGTTCCCAGATAGCGGTTCCATTTCCTCTGTTGTCCGGTAAATTAAATACAAGCTCATGAAGTTCTCTTTTAAAGGCACTATATTCAACAACATTCACATCTTTCTGATACCTTTTAATTAAATCTCTCATGTTATAATTCAGATCATCGAGAGTACAATGCCAGCGCGGATAATACGATAAACCTATAACATCAAATTCTACACCACGTGCAATCATATTATCAAACCAGAAAACAGCTTCTTCATTTTGGCCACCAAGTGCTAACTGCATCATAATAACAATTTCAGGATCGACTTCCCGGCAGGCTTCTGTTCCGGCTTTAAGTAATTCGGCAAGGTTATCCAGGTTGGAGATGTGCCCATCGGGCCACACTATGCCATGATTTATTTCATTACCAATTTGTACCATGTCAGGCAATGTTCCCTGATCATTAAGTTTTAAAAGAACCCCTTTTGTATATGCTTTCAATGTATTCTTTAACTTATTAAAATCCTGAAATTCCCAGGCTTTGGGTTTAAATTGTTTTTGCGGATCAGCCCAGGTATCGCTGTAATGGAAATCGAGCAGGAAATTTAAACCGGCATCTTTTATACGTTTTGCCATTTTTAAGGTACTGTCAAGGCCACAAAATCCGATTCTCGGGGAATAACCACCGGGAACTTCCGGATTTACAAAAATCCGAAGGCGGATGTAATTAAAACCATGGTCTTTTAACATTTGAATGGCATCTTTCTCAACACCATCATCGATAAATTTTATGCCTCGCGATTCTAATTGAGGCAGGAATGAGATATCAGCTCCAATCATTTTATGATCAACCGATGGTGTTGGCGCTAATTGTGATGTAGATGGTTTCATTAATGTTACATTACCTGGGATTGTGTGAATCTCATGCGAGGCAGCCCAAACACCTTCAGAGCTGACTTCTACATTTAATTTTCCGGCGGTTTCCCCTGCTTTAAGTTTTAATTTCTTAATACCATTCATAAGTTGTGATTTCCATATAACAACTGAATCGTTTTCAGTAACTAATTCCGGGTTTGAATTATCGGTCTCTAAAATAATTCCATCACCAATAACTGAAATTTCAAATGGTAAATTTGCATCCATTAATTCCAAACCTGTACTATCAACTACACTTATTCGTAATAGTGCTTCATCTTCGCCGTTAGCAATCATGGTGGTTTTGTAACTTGCAAAAACCAAGGTCTGTGGCTCCCCCGTTGCCTTTTGGTACCATGAGGTTAAGTCTGTTTCTTTTTCCTTTTCCTGTATTGGTTTTGTTTGGCATCCAACTATCAGCAATGCCGATAAAATGAGTATTTTAATAAGTGCTTTCATTTTTTATAATTTTTTAATAAAGTTACCAAATATTTTATAAGTTTTAGTTTTATACTTATTCCTTTTTACAAGTTACTTTCAAATTTGACAGTAAGGTTTTGATAATTATATGTCATGAATTTTATTACTTTTAACAATCAGCATAAAATCAATGAAACCTAACAATAAATTCAGGGTTGCAGGAATTGGAGAACTACTTTGGGATTTATTACCAGATGGTAAAAAACTAGGTGGAGCACCGGCAAATTTTGCATTTCATGCTCAGGCACTGGGAGCAGAAAGCACAATTGTAAGTTCAATTGGAAATGATATTCCAGGTGCCGAAATACAGGAATATTTACATAAACTTGATTTAAATTCTAATTACATCACAATAAATAACGAAAAACAAACCGGTGTTGTAAATGTGACTTTGCTGGATGGTATTCCTGAATATGAAATTAAAAGCAATGTTGCCTGGGATTATATTATATGGGATCAATCATTTGAAGATTTGGCTCAGTCGATAGATGCAGTGTGTTTTGGATCATTGGCTCAACGATCTGAAGATTCCTGTCATACTATTCAGAAATTTTTGAAAGCAACAAAAACCGTTTGTCTCCGGGTATTTGATATTAACCTTCGACAGAATTTTTTTAATAAAAAAATTATTTCTGATTCGCTTGATTTGGCCTCGGTTTTAAAACTGAATGACGAGGAATTGCCTGTGGTTGCCGAATTATTTTCTCTTAGTGGCAATGAAGATATAGTTTTAGAAAAATTGATTGACATTTATAAATTAGAATTGGTTGCATTGACAAAAGGAAATAAAGGAAGCTTTTTAAAAACAAAAAATGAAAATTCATTTCTTGAGGTTCCAAAGGTGGAAGTAAAAGATACGGTAGGAGCCGGTGATTCGTTTACAGCAGCATTAATAGTGGCTAAATTAAATGGGAAATCGTTAAAGGAAATGCATAAAGCGGCTAACGAACTTGCGGCATTTGTTTGTAGTAAACAAGGGGCAACACCCAAAATGCCAAAATTCCTGATTAATAATATTTAATAATTCAATTATTCAAACTGAACAGGGCAAAAAAACTGAATGGAAAAGAAAAAGGTCAAATCAAAAGTGATAATAATTCTTATTACTTCATTAATAGCTATTATTATTGTTTCGATGACTGTGGGTAAAGAATTGTATGAAGGTAAATCTCAAAGCATATTTTCATTTGGGTTAATCCATTTTTCGGGATACCTGTTTTTCTTATTAATGCCTGTTGAGATGGCTTTTATATACTATCTCTCATACTCTAAAGAAGCTGAGTTAATTGCAGTTGCTTTGGGAACAGCAATATCGGCGCAGATAATTGATTACCTGATAGGATACTCTGTAAGTACAAAATTTATAAATAACATTGTAGGTGAAAAACGAATTGGCAGGGCAGAAAAATACATCAAAAAATATGGTAACCTGACAATTTTTGTTTTTAATCTACTTCCACTTTCATCACCGGTTATTGCACTTGTTGCTGGCATGCTTAAATATAAATTCCGTGATGTATTAATTTATAGTATTTGTGGATTAATAATTAAGTATGCTGTTCTGAGTTTGTTGTTTGCAAATACCTCACTTTTTTAATTTTCAGGTTTCATCCTTAGATAAGCTCAGGATGATATTGCTAATTGATTATATATAAAAGGGGATTTTATATCTTCGTTCGTAGAAATAAAAATAAATTGATTAGCATGAAATTGTTTGTTCACTTACTACTTTCCTTTTTTGCCATCCATATGTTTATTGGATGTGAACATAACAGGAGTGAAGAAAAATCATCTGAAAAGCTAAACATTATTTATATCC
>JABMQB010000822.1 GCA_013203525.1 Mariniphaga sp. | reverse complement strand
TGTTGATGAACCATATTCTGGTGAACTGATACAGTTTGATAATGTTGTGTTAACGCCGCATATAGCTACTCTAACGAAGGAATCACGGTTAGAAATGGAAATTGAAGCAACCAAGAATCTTTTAGAAGTTTTGACTTAATCTTACCAAACAGTGAAATAAAGGAGGAGAAAATGGCGATATTTTTGGACACAGGTAATATTGAAGAAATAAAAAAATATCACGAAATGGGGATTATCCGTGGTGTAACCACAAATCCTACCATTCTGGTGAAAGATGGTGTAAAAGGTGGCATGAAAGGAGTTCAAAAAAGATCAATCGAAATTGCAAACCTGATTGATCCCCTGCCATTATCTGTTGAAGTCACATCCAATCATACACAAACCATGTTGGACCAGGCGATTGAATTTTCAAAATGGGCAGAAAACATTAATGTAAAGATTACAATCCATGGTCCCAATGGCGAGCTGGATAATTTGATGGTGGCACATGAATTAGAAACAAAGCACAATGTACGTATTAATATGACGGCAATGATGAGCGTACAACAGTGTTTTTTGGCAGCAATGGCAGGTGTGACATATGTTTCTATATTTGGTGGTAGAGTGAATAATATGGGATATGATTCAAGGCAAGAAATTTCCAAGTTGCGAAACCTCTTAGATGATTTTCAATTAAAATCAAAAATAATTGTGGGATCGACACGTGAAATATTAAATGTGGTTGAATGGTTGCATGCAGGGGCTCATATTGTAACCTGTGCACCCAAGTTAATAGAAGGCATGATTGTTCATCCATATTCAAAAGAAACAGTACAGATGTTTTTGAAGGATGGCGCAAAATTTGAAGATAGTAAATAGTTCATTGAGTCAGTATATTATCAATATTCGGTATTAATTTAATATTTACTACTATAGATTATACAATAATAAGCGCTCCAAATAGGTGAAGTTCTCTTATGAACCGGGTGGTACAAGATTATATTATTGGTTGAATTATAGAGATTGCCTCGATTCTGGATATTCAAGATTAAGTTATATGTTTAAAATCCCTAGCAATCAAATACTTTTAAAAGCGAACCAGGTTAATTCAGGAAAAAACTTAAGGATTTCTTATTCGATGAATCCTAACCTGATAAGTCATTAGTCCGACGAGAAATGAATAATGTCATCGTGCTTTCGCTATGTCTTATATAGCGGTCGACTTTTCTATTGTGTTTCTTTTTATTGTGCATCAGATCATGAGAGTTGGATAAGCATTAATGTATATACCATTTGAATATTAATCAAAGGATATGATGAACTTATTTGAAGCCATTTATTATATTCCAACTATTACTTAGTGAAAAAGTTTTGATTGCCGGGAGAAAACTAGTAACCCAATAAGATGCACTAACAAAAACAATTTGGGTATAATACGGAGAATATATGAGCAATAAATCAATACCAAAAATTCGTGAGTTACGAAGCATTTGCCAACCATCCTATAAGTTTGAGGATACAATAGCACTAGCATATTTTTTCAGATATTTTTCGATATATCTGACAAGACTATTCTTGCATACAAAAATAACGGCAAATCAAGTAAGTGTGATGAGTCTGCTAGCCGGAATAATGGGCAGTATTTTAGTAATTAAAATGCAACCGTTGAATCTCTTTATTGCATCAATATTCCTATTACTCCATGTTATACTGGATTTTGTGGATGGAGAGGTGGCAAGATTTAGGAACAATAGTACTCTGACAGGAAAATATCTTGACGATGTAAATCACTCTATAACCGTTCCAATATTACTATTTTTCATATCATTTGGAGTCTTTGGAGTCTTTGAAAATATTTTGGTTCTTTTTTTAGGTTGTATAGCTGCAGTTTGTGAGCCAGTGGGGCAGAATGTACATTGGGGGTATCCATATAGAATTCTTTATTCAGAAATATTAAGTTTAATAGATAAGCGCAATGGTGATGAAAGTAAGGAAATACTTCAGCATGAAATGCATGTTGAAGAAGGAAGTTTTAAAGGGGAAATGGCACAGCTCCTCATTAGGCTTCGTACCTGGGTGTTGAGAACAAGTATAATTCAGAAGTTGTACGAAAAAATATGGTTAGAAAATCGAATTGTTAACATTGTTATTTTGGTTGGTTTTTTATCTCCAATATTATCAAGCTTTCAATACCCCAATTTAAGCGCCAAACTACTTTCTTTGATTATAATAATTTACGGAATTAATAGACCGATTGTCTTACTC
>JABMQB010000009.1 GCA_013203525.1 Mariniphaga sp. | reverse complement strand
TACTTCGATTGTCATCACCTTTACTATGAGCACTTAATCTAATAGTTTTTATTTCCCAAAAAAATGGTCTTGATGTTTCTCTGATATTTTTTACTATTTGTTCTGCAATTTCAGAAAGTTCAAAGACATTTGTTGACTCCGTCATTTCTGAAATAATACCAAAGGCTTTTCCTCTGTCAATAATTTTACCAGCAATTGTATATTTAGTTTCGGTAGTTTGGGCAATTCCGTTATTCTCGCAAACAAATAGTAAGGGTAAATCCCACAAAGAAGCCATATTTAAAGTCTCATATAGTACACCTTGACCTAATGTTCCATCTCCAATAAATACAACAGTTATTGCGGTAGATTTTTCCAACTTCTGACCTAAGGCAACGCCAGCAGCATTTGGTATTATGCTTCCTTGTATTCCATTAGTAAAAAAATTGGTATCATACAAATGCTGACTACCACCTTTCCCTTTACATACACCAGAAGTCTTCCCCATCAACTCAGAAAACAATTCAAAAATTTTATTAGTCTTCATTAAATAATGACCATGACATCTGTGATTTGAAACAACCCAATCATCATTATTAAGTTGGTTAATTATTGCTACTGCGTTTGCTTCTTGGCCGATATAAGTATGTGTAGTTCCAGTAATATGGCCATCTTGAAATAACCTTAAAGTTCTTTCTTCGAATTTTCTAATAAGTAAAACTTGTTTTGCAACTTTTTCAATTTCTTTATATATCATATTAAAATAATTTATTCCACCAACCACTTGGGATTGCTAGAAATTTTGAATAAAACTCATCCACACCAGGAAGATAGACATTTTTACCAAAAACGGAATAATTTGAATTTGGTAAATGCACACTAGAGGCATAAAAACCTTTTTTTCTGAAGTGCTTTATCATTTTTATTTTGTCAGAAGAAAGCAATCCGTATACCCAATAGCTGGGATTAACATAATCTTGAATCTTTAAAGGTTCAAAATCACTATGTTCTCGATAAATTAGCGCATTCCACTCTTTTGCATTGTTTCTTTGAATTTGAATTAATTTGTCGATTTCATCCATTTGCAAAAAACCAATATAGCTATTTATTTCGCTAAGTGTTGCCCCATACCCTGGCTGGGAGATATCACATTTAGGAGAGATTTCTCTGAGATTATCACGGAAAAGGCTCCGATCAATTCCATAATCCCGTACTTGCTTGGCTTTCTCTAACAGTGCTTTATCCTTAAAAGCAATGGCTCCACCGTCAATCGTATTGGGCAAGCGCACGGCTTGAAATGAAAATACAGTCGCGTCGCTGTCTGTATTTCCAATTTTTCTGCCAGTATACTCTGATCCAAAAGCTTCGATGGCATCATCGACTACAAAAATTCCTTTTCCTTTTCCAATCATGTTAATTTCATTTATATAACCCGGGTACCCACAGAAATGATTATGGAAAATAGCTTTTGTTTTTTGTGATATTTTTGATTTAACACTATCCGGCGCCAATGTTCCTACTACAGGATCAATATCTGCCCACACTACCCTAATACCTTGTGTGGCAAAGGGTTGATTCGAAGCGAGACAACTCATGGGAGACGCAATAATTTCATCACCAGATTTTAATCCCAGTGTCATGATAGTAACCAGCATTGCTGAGGTATGCGAATTCACGACGGCAATATTTGAGTTACCAATGTATTCACCCAGCTTTTCTTCAAATATTCGTCCCCATTTGCCATATGCCAAATTACCTGAATGTAAGATTGTTTCCAATTCGGGCAATTTTGCCGGCATATAGGGCTTGTACAACGGTATCATCATTACCAGCCTGCTTTGATCGTGTTTACTATGTGATCACGGTTTTCAACGGTAATCCACCACCCGCATGGTAAATGCACCAACTTGTCGTAAAATTTATCCAGGTTTGGTAGTTCCGTATGAAAGTCATTCAAATAGCTATGCCAATCATTGCGTTTGTGTAATTCTGAAGCCGCTATTCCGTTATCGGCAAGTTTCCTGATAAATCCCTCACGGTTTTCAACTTTCAGTGTATAGAGCCAATAGGCAGGTTCACTGCCGGGGTAATAATCTACTAATTCCACTCCGGGAATGGCTTGAAGTTCATGGTCATAATATTTTCCGTTATCTATATGGGAATTTAGTATAGAATATATTTCGGCAAGTTGGACCAGTCCTATAGTCGCATTTACATTGTTCATGTGGTACTTGTAACCCTGAAATTGAATATTGTTTTCAAGACGAGAAAGTTTTTTATCAATGCCAAACCAACGAATGAGCTTTGCCCTTTCGTACTCTTCTTTTGATTCTATCTGGAGCATCCCCCCATCAATAGTTGTTAATTGCTTAATAGCCTGAAAAGAAAAAACAGTGTATTGAAAATGATTTCCGGTTTTGGATCCGTTGAATTTTGCTCCTAATGCATGCGCCGCATCTTGAATTACAGGAATCTTGTACTTTAACGAAATTGCTTGAATTGCAGGTACATTGATAGGAATGCCAGCATAATCGACAACCATAATGGCCTTGGTTGATTTGTTGATATTGGATTCGATGGATTTGGGCGAAATATTTCCTGTTGTGTAGTCCACATCTGCGTAACGTATTTTTGCTCCCATCATTTTAATAGCAACGTTTGTTGGCTCAGCAGTTAATGCAGTAGAAATTACTTCGTCGTCAGGTTGAACACCTGCTAAAATCAATGCAATGTGTAGCGCTGACGTACCAGAGTTTACCGAGAGCGAGTGTCCTTTGCCGACGAAAGTTTCAAATGCTCTCTCAAAATGTTCAACCTGTTCACCCTGTGCCACGTAACCACGATAAAGGATCTTCTCTAATTCGGGCATCATTTTTTCACGCGCTGGGATGTTTGTTTTAACTAACGGTATCATTCTAATTCTCTTTCAGTTCTTCTTGAACATAATTAAGC
>JABMQB010000821.1 GCA_013203525.1 Mariniphaga sp. | reverse complement strand
TTAAAAAGGTTTACTATCTCAACTTCTTTTTTCCTCGCAAATGAAATAACTTCGGCAAATACCATGTTGATAATTTCAGCAGCATTAGTTGGTGAAGGGTCAAATTCAATGGCTCCCCTCTGGCTTCTTGACCAGTTTAGTAAGTTTTCAAGCAGGTTGTATGCATTTGCCGATGATTCCTTAACATAACTAAGTATCTCTAAACTTTGTGTCGAATCCCAGTCATTAAAGTTTGTAATAAGTAAATCGGTATACCCTAAAATAACATTAAACGGATTTTTCAGGTCGTGCGCTATGATAGAAAATAATTTGTCTTTTGTCGCATTTATTGAAGCTAATTCCTTATTTGTTTCTTCCAGGTTTTCCGCAGTTACTTTTAGCTCTTCCGATTGTGTTTTTATTGTTTCCTGGTTATTTATCAGAATAGTATTGGTTTTTACCATTTCTTTTGATTGTTTTATCAAAAGGGAGTTTTTTTCATTCAGGTCGTGGGTTCTTTCTTTAACCTCTTTCGATAATCGTTCTTTCTGATTTCTCAGGCTGGAAGTACGGATATAAAATATTGCAACAACTAATCCGGAAATAATAAATAATAATATTAGCCTAAACCATAAGGTCTTCCACCATGGAGGTAAAATTACTATTTTCAGCGATGTTCCTTCATCGTTCCAAACTCCATCGTTATTTGTACCTTTTATCCTCATTATATATTTCCCCGGGTCAAGGTTTGTATAAGTTGCTTCATTCTTATTCCCTGAAAATATCCAGTCGTTGTCGAAGTTTTCAAGCATATATGCATACTCGTTTTTTTCGGGCCTGGTAAAATCCATTATTGCAAAATAGAACGTAAGTACCGATTGATCGTAGTTCAAAGTAATTTCTTTGGTTTCAGAAAAGCTGGTTGTTAATGGAGAATTTGGCGAATTTGGTGCAATTGGTTTATTGAAAATTTCTAAACCGGTAAAAGTAATTTCAGGAACATTTGAATTTTTCAATATTTTCTCCGGGGAAATAATATTGAAACCATTCATTCCTCCAATGAACAAGTTACCCTGTTTGGAAAGCATTGTACTTTTATAATTGAATTCATTGCTTTGCAAACCATCTTCTTTGGTAAAAATGTCAAATTCAGTATTTTCCAAATCAATTTTCTTTTTAATGTCAAACTTACAGATTCCGGCAGCCGTTGTAACCCACAAGATACCGTTTTTATCAAATACCAGCCCTCTTACTACATTGCTTGGCAATCCATCTTTTTCGTAGAACCGGGTAAAAGTTCCTGTTTCAGGATTAAATCTGTTTAACCCTGATTGGGTTCCTATCCACATACAGGTATCATTTTCGATCAGGATATCATAAACGGTGCCATGGCTTATACTATTTTGATTATTTTGAATCTGAGGATAGTTCGTAAAAGTTTCATTTTCAGGCGAAAATATTTTAATACCATTTGTGGTTCCCAGAATCAGATTGCCTTTATTGTCATTTTTTACTATAAAGACATAATCATTCCCAATATTGCTGTTATTCTGGTTATACGACCTGAATTCCTCCGTTTCAATATTAAAATGTATTAATCCGTTGCGGTAACTTGCCAGCCATAAATCGTTGTTATCTCCTAACTCGACACAAAAAATGTTATTGTCAAAAATTTTGCTGTTATGAATAGTAAATGTTTTATAATTTTTGGTATCAGGATTAAATTTTATAAGTCCGCCATCCCAGCTTCCCATCCATAAATTATGATTTTTATCCTCAGCGATTGATAAAATTACATTACTTGACAAACCTGAATTACTTTTATTAAACCTTTTAAAACGTTTTGTACTTTCATTAAACAGGTTTAAACCCCCTCCATCTGTACCAATCCAAATCCTACTCTTGTAATCTTCATGCATGGAACTCACAACATTATGGCTCAAACTCTGATCGCCTCCTTTAAGGTTTTTAAACTGGATAATCCCTTCGCTGTTTTTAGGCGAAATATTTAAACCGCCACCATAAGTTCCAATCCATAAATTTCCGGAATTATCCATAGTAATTGCCTGAATTGAATTATTACTTAAACTTGCAAGATCGTAATCATCGGTTTGATAGTGCCAGAAGTTTTTCTGTTCACGATTAAATAAATACAAACCATCATTTTCGGCGCCAACCCAAAGGTTATTTTCCTTATCGATAATTACACTTAACAAGCGTTGATCGGAAATGCTATTGGGGTCACCCGGATCGTTACTATAGAATATTAAGGTTTCATTATCTTCTGATGAGTTTTCAATACAGAATAAACCATTATAACTTCCAAACCAGATATTCCCATGTTGGTCTTCAGCAATTTCGAGAAAGGTAATTCCTGAATAATCATCATAAGGATCGACACCTTTTGTAATATGTTTAAATGTTTCGCTTTCGGGTAAAAAAAGATCTAAGCCACCACGGGTACTTACCCAAATCCGCCCTTTGCTGTCGAGATAAGTATACTCAACCCAGGTATTAATTAAACTTTCCGGATCGTTTGGATCATTAGTATAAATTTTTGATGTATTGTTCCTCCGGTCGAAATAAATTAATCCGACATTAGTCGAGAGCCACAGGTTATCAAGGCTATCGGCTGTTATAGAATACGTATTACAATCAATGCCGTTTAAAGGTGAAGACTCGAGCGACATAAAATTTATAAAATTATCATGATCAGGATCATATAAACATAAGCCACAGTTTGTGCCAATAAAGAGATTATTATTCCTGTCTTCAAAAATTTCTCTTACCTGGTCGCATGCAAGGCTATTAGG
>JABMQB010000080.1 GCA_013203525.1 Mariniphaga sp. | reverse complement strand
GCCTTAAAACCACGTAAAAAACGAAAAAATACAAAACCAACACTTGCGTCCCATCTTAAACGAATTCATGATAAAAAAATAAATGCTCAGAAAAAAGAAAACCGACGACCGCCTGAAATTTAAACTGTATCTAAGTAACCAAATATGAATTTAATAAGCCTTCAAATTCTTCTGGTAAATTGGATTTGAAATGTAAATATTCACCGGAAACAGGATGAACAAATGCCAATCCCGATGCGTGGAGAAATAGCCTTCTGATTTCCGTTTTTTCCAATATAATTTTATTAAGCGTAAAGTCGCCATGGTGGATATCGCCAATAATATCAAACCTGTTTTTAGCAAAATGCTGCCTGATCTGGTGCCAGCGGCCTGTTTCCGGTTTTATTTCAACCAGGCTTAAACAAATGTTTTGATGCTCCTTATATGAAATATTTGTTTGAATAGTTTTTACAGTTTTAAAATGTGTTACTGCTGGTTTTTTAAAATTCGATTTCTTTTTAACTACCACTTTTTCCATAAATGTCCCATCCCCCGGGTTTTCTCGAACAATTGCATAATATGTTTTATCAACTTCCTTCTTTTCAAACTGAACCGTCAATTCATGCGCTATTTCTTTCGAAAGAGCTAAAACGATTAATCCCGATGTTTTTGAATCAAGCCTGTGTACATTAAAAATCCATTTGCCGGTAATTTCGCCCACCAGATTGGTTAGGTAAGGTGCATCGTTGGGCATAAAATCGTTTTTATGAACCGGGAGGTTAACAGGTTTATTTACCACAACGATATCATTATCTTCATAAATTACAGGAATATGGTACGAATTATTCATACTTGCCTTTCTTTAATATTAACAATGATTCAGAATACAAAGTTAATTACTTATGCAATCTGCTACAAAACTGAAAAAAATAAGGATTAAACTATCAAAAATAACAATTAACATTTTTTTGCAATAAATGTGGATTTGAAAATTATTTGGTTTTCGACTATATGTATTAAGTATTCAAATTTGAATGTTTTTTTAAATAACTTAACAATACTGCCGATATGTTATATTCATTGGGCTCCCGGTATGCCATTATTGTAATTTAATTGTAAAAAAATTAATAAGAAAAATATTATGTTTTGGATAAATCAAATTTTTAAATTATTTTTTCATCAGAAATAAATAATAATTATTGGGGACATATAAAATCAAAAAGAATTGACTGATATAATAAGAATTATTGTAGCCTGCGAATTTGTATTATTTCGTGAGGGGTTAAAATTATTAATCGAAAAGGAAAAGTCATTTAGTATTATTGGGGAAGCTTCAAATTTTGAAGAAATGGATAGTTTAATTCAGAATTTAAAACCTGATATAATCATTATCAATTTATCTGCAACTCCTGATAAAATTAATTCGGTATGTAAAAACCTTTATTTAAAATACCCTGCTTTGCCATTATTGCTTTTTATAGATAGCTCGGTAGAAATTTCGATACCCGAATCGATAGTAAATGGTGTACGGGGAATTATCTGGAAGGAAAATTCAAAGGATGAATTAATCGAAGCAATAATTAAAGTTGCAAATGGAGGATTATTTTTTGAAAATCCTGACAATTGCAGGTTAAACTGCCATTTGTCTCATAAAATCAAGAAGGTTCAGGAATCCAAAAAAACCGATAAAATTCTTAGTATCAGAGAAATTGAAATACTTCATTTTATTGCTGATGGATTAACATACAAAGAAATAGCAAATACATTGTTTATTAGCCCACGAACAGTTGAAACTCACAAAAATAATATTATGGAAAAACTGGAATTACGTAATATAAATGAATTAATCAGATATGCATTAGTTAATAATATTTGATTTAAGAAATCAATAATACGCTTTTACCTGTATTTCAGCTTACCTGGTCAAATATTTATATATCAAATCCTCCTTCTTTACTTAATACTCTCCTAACTAGACAATTAAATTAAACTATCTTTCTTCTTAGAATTCATTTTATGCCAACCACAAAACATTTATCAGTTAATTACCTTATGATATTTAAGTAAAAATACCGATTGACTTCAACCACCCTAATCCCTTAACTTGCAAACAAATTATTGAAATTCAAAATAAACAATTAAAAAAATGAAAAAAGTAAGTTTATTGGTTATCGCGGTACTTTGTACAATCATGGTAATGTCACAAAAGAAAATCCCCCTTATCGGGGAAAAAGCTCCTTCTTTTACAGCAAACACAACAAACGGGATACTTAATTTCCCTGAAGATTTTGGTAAAAATTGGAAAATACTGTTTAGCCATCCAAGAGATTTCACACCCGTCTGTACTTCAGAGGTTTTGCAGTTAGCTCGTATGCAGGATGAATTTGATGAACTTGGTGTTAAAGTTGCAGTCATTTCAGTCGATGATAATTCAACACATAAATTATGGAAAAAATCAATTGAAGATATAAATCAGGAGGGTATAGATCCTGTAAAAATCGAATTTCCAATACTGGATGACAGAAAACACGTTGTTTCAAAAAAGTATGGAATGTTGCAAGATAGGAGCGGTAATTCTAAAGCTGTTAGAGGCGTTTTTATCATCAATCCTGACAATATTGTTCAAGCTATAATTTATTACCCTATGCAAGTCGGAAGGAATTTTTACGAGATAAAACGTGCGGTAGTAGCGTTACAAACTGTAAACAATCACACATTAACTCCTGCAAACTGGAACCCTGGTGATGATGTACTTCTACGTGCTTCTCCCTATTTGGATCCCAATTTGAAAGATAGTGTCGAAATACGTAAACAGTATTATAACATTGGCCCTATAATGTGGTATAAAAGAGTAACCAATTAATAAAACTTATATAAATAAATAGTTTTTTAGCAAAGACAAACGAGTAAGAGGGGTATTAAAACCCTTCTTTTTTATTTAATCAAATCCTCAAAATAATAAAGTCTTCATAATTATATTATCTTTTTTGAAAATTTCATACAGGCCTGCAATTAAGCAAACTCTTTATTTTTCAGCTTTAAAAAGTATAGAAATACATAACTACTATTCAAGTTAGCAGGAAAATTTGGATATAGACTATATTCAAATGGTGAATTCGCTATCTTTAATATCTAAATTATAATGGGATAGAATTTCCCGTGTACATTTTATTGGCATGAAAAAATCTGATTTTACTAAATTAATAAAGTATACTTTTTGATGAAGAATAGTCTGATACTATTATTATTTACTGGTTTGCTGATTTCTGCTTGTTCTATTAAAAGATCAACAGATAAAAAGCTACAACAGTTTATTAACAACAATAT
>JABMQB010000820.1 GCA_013203525.1 Mariniphaga sp. | reverse complement strand
CTGTTTTCCTGTTTTCCTGTCCCAGATAACTGTAGTTTCGCGCTGGTTAGTAATTCCAACCGCTGCCATTTCTTCCTTTAAAACATTGCAGTTTTTCAATACATTTAATACAACTTTTTTTGTATTCTGGTAAATTTCCTCAGCATCATGTTCAACCCATCCGGGATTGGGAAAATACTGTTTGTGCTCCAAATTATTTTGAGAAATAAATTCACCGTTGTTATTGAATAAAACAGCTTTTGTGGCTGTGGTACTCTGGTCGATTGCCAGGATATATTTGTTCATAAAATAGGTTTTACTAAATAATAATAATCTGAATATCTGCTTTAAAATTAAGGATTGTCAATATACAAAAACTGATAATTGCAAATGAGGAATAAATGTCATAAAACCCAACGTATGTTATAAAATAGAAATTAAGTTATGGATTTCACTTAAACCTAATTCAAGAAAAACTATCTAATCCTTCAAATATAAAAATAAATGATCAGAATCTAATTTTGTTGATTCACCCATCAAAAAGTACAAAGCAAAAATACATTTGTATCCTTGATGATTATAATAAAATATCATCGGACTAAATGGAAAATAATCAGAAACCAAAATATCATTGATTATGAAATTACAGAATAAATTATTAATTACTCTTTTAACTATTTTTTTTACGACGGTCGCCTTTACACAGGAAGAAATTAAAATAAAACCACTTTCCGGCGAGATCGAATTTGATGGGAAAGTTACAGAACCAATATGGAAACTTAGCCAGGATTTTCCTCTTGCTATGCATTTCCCTGTATATAATAATCCAACAACAGAAAAGAGCGAAATATATATAACATTTGATGATGAATATCTCTGGATAGGAGCTATATTGTATTATGATGATATTTCCAATGTGGTTTCAACCAGTAAAAAACGAGATGAAGAATCTGAGAATTCAGATGGATTTGGAATTCTTCTTGACACTTACGATGACAATGAAAATGCATTAGGTTTTTTTACAATGCCATCGGGGCTAAAAATTGATTATACCATATCAAACGATGGACAGGGAGGTGGCCCAGGTCCGGGCTTTGACACAAAAAACTATACCTGGAATTCATTCTGGGATGTTAAAACTGTTTCAACCAGCGATGCATGGCACGTTGAGATGCGAATACCTTTTTCAAGCCTGCGGTTTCAAAGTGTAAACGATATTACTAAAATGGGATTGATTATTAACCGTAATATCAGCCATTGCAACGAAATAGATACCTATCCGGCAATCGACACCAAATTCGGCAGTAATGCCAATTTAAGGCCTTCATTCGGAAAAACCATTGTTTTTGAAGGCATTAAATCACGTAATCCGATTTACATTTCACCCTATGCAATTGGAGGTACTTCACGAAATTATGAATTAAATGAAGCAGGTGATGAATATGTAAGTACTGATGATCCGAAATTAACAGGAGGTCTGGATGTCAAATACAATTTGAACAGCAACCTCACACTTGATTTTACTGTTAATACCGATTTTGCCCAGGTTGAGGCAGATGATGAGCAGGTGAATTTAACACGTTATTCACTTTTCTTTCCTGAAAAAAGGCTTTTTTTCCAGGAACGTTCCGGAGTATTCAGTTTTGAACTCGGGGGGCCACAAAATTTATTTTATAGCCGCAATATTGGAATTTCACATGGCGAACCGGTAAGTATTTTAGGGGGAGTCCGCTTAGTGGGCCGGCTTGGAAAATGGGATGTAGGTTTTCTCAATATGAATACAACAAAATTTAATGGTTATCCGGCAGAAAATTTTGGAGTAGCACGCCTCCGGAAACAAGTAATTAATGAAAATTCTTACATCGGAGGAATGTTGACTTCACGGATTGACTTTGATGGAAGTTACAATGTTGCATATGGAGTAGATGGAATATTCAGAATTTCTGAGGTAGATTACCTGGATATAAAAATTGCGCAAACTCAAGACAAAAATATAGATAGTGATGTTCTTTCCCTTAATCCAACATTTTTCTCGCTTGGGCTGCAAAGACGCTCTGAAAAAGGATTTGTTTATGAAGGCAAGTATGCATATTGGGGAAAAGATTTTAACCCTGGAGCAGGGTTCATGTTTATAAACAATGTTCATGAAGTTAGGGGTACGCTTGGATACGGCTGGTTCCCCGGAGAAAAATCTTCCATTTTTAATTATTTTTTTGGAGCCGATTTTGAAATGACCAGCAGGATTGAAGATGGAAATATTGAAAATATGGAATTTTCGCCGGAATTCAGAATGTCATTTAAAAGCGGGTATACTTTTTATTCTGCTTTATTGTATCAAAAAGAAGGAGTCGTATGGGATTTTCATTTATCTGAGGATGTTATTATTAATGCTGGTGAATATTCATTTTGGGGATTTCGCAGTTTTCTTAATAGCCCCAGAACTAAAAAAATTGTAACCCGGCTGGGAATAGATGGTGGCGGATTCTACGATGGTAACCGGTTTTCAGTAGAATTTGAACCGGAATTTAATTTATCATCCAGCCTGCAATTGTCAGCTTCTTATCAGATGGACAAGGTTAATTTTTCTACCAGAAACCAAAGTTTCACCAATAATATTGCACGGATTAAGGCAACGTACATGCTAAATACAGAACTATCAGCCAGTTCGTTTGTACAATTTAACGAGGTCGATAATATTCTTGTTACCAATTTCAGGCTTAGATACAATCCACGCGATGGTAACGACTTTTACCTTGTATTCAATGATATTAGAAATGCTGATAAATCAGGCTCTTCACCGAAGTTGCCACCATATTTAAGCCGGACATTGTTATTGAAATATACTCATACATTTCGGTTGTAAACTGTTAAGTATATTTTAATTCGATTTAGAATATAAGTAATTGAATAATGAATAAATATAAACTCAATTTAAAGCTCCAGCTTGCAGTAGTAATAAGAAGAAAACCTCTAAGCGGTTCCAACCGCTATGAGGATATGAACCTTAAAACTCAATCATCAACTGCACAGGTCCCTGTTCTTCCTCAGGAAAGTTTGACAAAGTTAAGCCAAGTAACCGAACTCCTTTTGGAAGTGGGTGTTCCTTTTTCAGAAGTTTTATTCCTTCAGTATATAGCTGTGCTTTTGATTCAACAAATCCGATAGTTTTACTACGTGTGATCTGTTCAAAGTCGGCAAATTTTATTTTAAGCGTTATGGTTTTTCCTTTTTTCCCTGAGCGTTCAATCCTTCCCCAAAGGATTTCGCAGATTTTTTCAATTTCAATTTTTAAATCATTTTCAAAATAAAGGTCGGTTAAAAAAGTATTTTCGGCACCAATTGATTTTCGTTCACGTGAAGGTTCTACAGGTCGTTCATCAATTCCACGAACAATATTGTAATAATAATTACCGGCCTTTCCAAACATTCGCACTAATTCAAACCTGTCGACTTTTTTCAGGTCGCGGCCAAACCATATTCCAATTTCATTCAGTTTTTTTGCCGTAACCTTCCCCACCCCAAAAAACTTTTTAACCTCCAGATTTTCGATAAACTCAATGGCTTGTTTAGGAGTAATAACATACAGCCCATCGGGTTTATCCATATCGGAAGCAACTTTAGCCAGAAATTTATTGTACGAAACTCCTGCCTATGCAATTAGTTTGGTCTCTTCTGTAATACGATTTTTAATTTCCCGGGCAATAAGTGTTGCCGAAGGTTTTCCCTTTTTTGCAAACGTAACATCAAGGTAGGCTTCATCGAGAGAAAGTGGTTCAACCAGGTCGGTATATTCAAGGAAAATATCCCTGATTTGATTGGAAACTTTTTTGTATTCATCAAAACGGGGGCGGACAAAAATCAAGTTGGGGCATTTTCTTTTTGCCACTTTTGAAGAAGTTGCCGACCTGACACCAAATTTTCGTGCTTCGTAACTTGCTGCCGCAACAACTCCCCGTTCGCCACTGCCACCCACTGCGACCGGCTTTCCTCTCAATACAGGATTATCGCGTTGCTCAACCGATGCATAAAATGCATCCATATCGATGTGGATTATTTTACGAATTGTCTCCAAATTGTTATATTTTTCAAATCGTTAAAAATAAAGGAATATTATTTTAATATAAATTCGATTTAAAAATAAAGTATTTACAATAGATTTAGAAGTAAACAAATTACCCGCATTCATGAATATTGAGGCTTCACCCCAAATCCCACTTCATTTCTTTTCCTTGAATAAAAAGAAACGAAGCAAAGAAAAATCAAGTCAAAATAAAGCTTTATGGAATTTCAAAAAACGAACTAGCCCGATTAACGCAATTTTGACACGCATGCAATTGAGTTCACTTTATTTTCAAAATGATTTATTAATAATCGATAGTATAGTCAACCTCATCGCCCCTACTTTTTCGTGTAACTTCAAATTCAGGCTCATTATCTGAATCAGAATCATTTCTTTTCCTTTTCGAATTTGAAATTAACGACCATGCCATAATAATACTTGTAGCAATTATTACAACAAACAAAACTCCACTTTCAAAACCCTGGCGTTTTAATTCTTCTGGAATGGCAAAAAACAATAGGATGGAAATCAATCCGCGGGGTGCAATAAATGTTTGTGGAAAAATACTCTTTCTCTCAATTGTATAATACAACCCATACCTTAACAAGTAGCCAACTAAAAGAAAGAGAACACTTATTATCCACACTTTCCAGCTAATTAGGTCTGCCAGTGGCAAAGTCATTCCAAAAACAACAAAAAAGAAAGTACGCACAAGAAAGGATGATTCAATGGTTATCATTTTAAACTGATCGAAAACGGCATCGATTTTATCATCATGTAGCCATTTCTCAAGGAATGGGAAAAGCAATACTTTATGATTCCTTAAAAGCAATCCAAACAAAAGTATAATAATAAGAGAAGAAAGATGGAACATTTTTCCTACCGAATAAAGCAAAACAAGTACCGAAAGAAAAAGGAAAAACTTTGCACTACCCTTTATATTCTGAATAACATATAACAAAACGTAACTCAAAATAACTGAAATTGCAATGGTAAGGAATATGTTGCCACCAATTGCAAAACTCAACTGTTTCATTCCTTCCACATCGGCATTTTCAATTATGAGGTAAAAAACCATTATCCCAAGAATATCGGAAAAAGTACTCTCATAAATAAGGAATTCCTTTTTATATTCGGTCATATTTGAAACACTGGGAATAATAATGGCGCTACTAAGAATTGAAACCGGTATGGCATAAATAAACGAAGATATTATATCCATTTCAGGAATAATCAATCGTATAACCAGTGAAAGTGCAATAAATGTTAATCCCAATGATAAAAATGCAATGGTAAACGATTTCCAGATTATTGGCCATTTGTTTTTGCTAAGTTCCAGATCGAGTGCAGCTTCGAGTACAATCATTATTAAGCCAACAATTCCAAGAACCTCCAATGCACTAAATAAATTAACTTCGGCAACTTCAAAATAATTAAGAAGTTGTTGTATTCCGACACCTACCAGAATTAATATCAAAACGCTGGGGATATTTGTCTTTCTTGCAAGAATATTACAAAAAAAAGATAAAATAACAACCAGGCTTAATCCAATTAAAAACAGATATGCATTCATTAAATAGTATTTAAAGCAATTTACAAATTAATGGTATAACAACAGAAAACCTTGATTGTTATTAATCAACAATAAATAATTCCCTCAGGTTAATTACTTTTTTCACTTCTCATTTTATTGAAAAATATCATATATTTCGACGTTCAGATTTACTAACATTGAATCCGCAAATAAATATTGTAAGAAAAAGAATTTCAAAACCAGTAAAAGTTATGAATAGTAAAGAATACATGGCACGTGAGGATAAATATGGGGCACATAATTATCATCCTCTACCCGTTGTTTTAGAAAAAGGAGAAGGTGTTTTTGTTTGGGATGTAGAAGGCAAAAAATACTTTGATTTTCTGGCTGCGTACTCAGCAGTTAACCAAGGACATTGCCATCCTAAAATTGTAAAAGCAATGACTGATCAGGCACAAAAGCTGGCATTAACATCGCGTGCATTTTATAATAATGTTTTAGGCGAATGGGAAGAGTACATGTCGAAACTTTTTGGCTACGACAAAATGTTGCCGATGAACTCAGGCGCCGAAGCAGATGAAACTGCTCTTAAACTTGCCCGTAAATGGGCTTATAAAGTAAAAGGCATTCCTCAAAATGAAGCAAAAATTGTTGTTTGCGAAGGAAATTTCCATGGGCGTACAATTACTATTATATCGATGTCATCTGATCCGGATGCATTTAAAGACTATGGGCCCTATACTCCTGGTTTTATACAAATCCCTTATAATGATTTAAATGCTCTTGAAGAAACCCTTCAGGATTCGAACGTTGCAGCATTCCTGGTTGAACCCATCCAGGCAGAAGCAGGAGTTTATGTTCCTGAAGACGGATTCATAAAAAATGCATATGACATTTGTAAAAAGAATAATGTTCTTTTTATTGCTGATGAAGTTCAAACCGGGCTGGGCAGAACAGGCAAAATGCTGGCTTGCGACCATGAAAATGTTAAGCCTGATATTCTGATTCTTGGAAAAGCTATTTCGGGAGGTACAATGCCAGTTTCGTGTGTAATGGCCGATGATGATATTATGTTGACAATACAACCGGGAGAACATGGTAGTACATATGGAGGAAATCCGGTAGCAGGTAAAGTTGCCATGGCCGCCTTGGATGTAATTATAGAAGAAAAACTAGTTGAAAATTCAGAAAAGCTAGGAAAAATTTTCAGGAATGAAATGAAGTCAATAAAATCAGAGATGATAAAATCTGTTCGTGGGAAAGGACTGTTAAATGCTGTTGAAATTACTCCTGTTGAAGGAAAAGCAGCTTGGGATGTATGCCTTGCTATGAAAGAAAATGGGCTAATTGCAAAACCAACACATGAGCACACAATACGGTTTACTCCTCCTCTTTCGATTACTGAAGAACAGTTAATGGATGCAATTGAAATAATTAAAAAAACATTTAATCAACTCGGTATTTAAAATACTTTGTTAAGAAAAACAGCCGGCTTTTAAACCGGCTGTTTCTTTTTTATCTTATTTATAAACATATCTGATTTTTCCAGAAGTTTCCTTTTTTCGAACAGTGTAATCTTTTTCGTAAGAAATTAATGTTACTCCTCGGTTCATATAACCGCCAAATTGTGATACTTTCTCAAATTTATAATCACCCTGCGATAATCCAACATTCATATACGGAAGGCAATTATTAAAATTTCTTCCATAATGCCAGAAAGCATTCATGAAATAAAATGCAACATCGTAACCCTGCATTGAATATGGAGTTGGATCAGTATTAAAATTCTTTCGAAATTCTGAAACAAAATTAATCACCGAAGGGGATGAATAATCGGTCCAGAAGGGATAAAAATACTTAAGTTTTACATTATGAAAATGCTCCTGATCAATACTTTCAAACTGCCGATACCGATAATTTCCAATTACAGTAATATCATAATCCGCTGAATTGATATTAATATTTGAAACAGCCACACTTACCTGCCCTTCATCAAAATAGGGAATAATAAAAACATTTTCTTTGGT
>JABMQB010000819.1 GCA_013203525.1 Mariniphaga sp. | reverse complement strand
TGTTGGAATACTGGAAAAATGGGTGGAAGATATATTCTAAAAATTGATACAAAAATCAATTCCATTATTCCATTAATTAATAATGATCAAAACACAGCAATTCAAAAGGTATAACCATTTATGAATTACATAAAAGAAGCAATTATTTTCTCCGATAACATTTTACCCAGGCAATTTCAAAACCAGCCGGTAATTTTGAAGCAGATACTTCATTAACCACCAAACTTGCTAAATTTAAATGCAGTGGAAATTCAATACTTCCAACCGGTATCTCAAACAGAACTTGCTCATTAATTTTCCATATAATATGGCTTGCCGTTTTTTCAATGCTAAAAATGTAATATTTCCCTTTCTTTAAGTTCCCGATTGATACACCTTCGAAATCAATTTTGCCATTATTATTTTGCAAGACTCCCAATCTGTTTTTAGTCCCCATTTCAACAATATTTAACTGAGGCGATGCTTTTTCCCCCAACAAATGAAACATACTGGCAATTTCCTTTACAGGGTTGAATTTGACTTTCGCTTCAATTATACCATCCTCAAACCAAAAACTATTGCCAGAACATAGCTGCCCTGATGTATATTGAAACTCTTCGGGTGTAAAACCTGCAGCCGGATTCCAGTATTTCCCCTGTGCTCTCTCTTTTCGAACCTGAAGCAAACATCCCTTTTTTCCGGTAATTACATTATTTCCATCGGTATAACATTGTAAATCACCAGGCTGTGAAAAGTTTTCATTAACCAATTTATGAGCCCAATAACTTCTTGTCGACCATTTTTCTTTATCCAAACCCGAATCAAATCCATCTTCAAAAACTGTTTCCCACTTATAAAAGAAATCAAATGCATTTCCACCTTTGTACTTGAAATACCGCAATAAATGTGGCAATTTTTTCATTTCGAAGCACTTTTGCTGTTTTGCAAATTCCTCTGTTTTCTCCCATTTTTTTGTGTCTTCAAGATATACTTTACGTTTCAGGAATTCTCCCGACTCAGTCAGTTCCTTCAATTCATTATACCTTTTTAAATCAAATGAATCTTTTACATCAAGGTAATTTTTATAAATTTTTGACTTTTCGTATAAAAGAAAAAATTTCACATCACCATCGCTGGCTAATTGTTTATAACGGGTATATTTTTTATGAGCCTCACTTTTTTCATATTTCCGTTTGTCTTCGAGCCACGCCCGTTTTGTCTTAAATTCTTCCGAATTTATCATCCCTTTCAATTCAATGTAACGGACAAGTGTATGGCTACCGCCAATTTCGTGAAAGTATTTTAATTTTTGTGATTTCTCAAAACGAAAATATTTTTTTATTTGCGAATCATTTTTTAACGATTTAAGTTCTTTTATTTCTTCTTTAGATTTACCATTCGAATCCTTAAGAGTTATAAATCTTTTAAGTTTTTTAGAATTTGTAAAAGCTTCGTGATCTTTTAAAATCGATGAGCCTTCTAATTCAAGATATGCCTTTAAAGCTTTTGATTTTTCCAGTTTTTTATATTCCAAAAAATGATTGCCTTCGACAGAACCTCTAAAAACTTGTTTTTTCAGTTCCGTCTTTTCTTTCTGATGCTCTCCATCATCAATATAATCTTTCAGCTTATAATAATCAGCGAGTTTTTCTGAATTTTTAAAATTTTCAAATCGTTTGAGTGAATCCGATTTTTCAGCAATAAAAAAGTTTTTAATATGTTTTGCCTTCGAAAGTTTCAAAAACTCATTTAACTGGTTAAATTCTGTGCTTCCCTTAAATACTCGGACTTCAATCTCCTTTTTCTTTTCACTAAACGCACTGGAATTTACATAATCTTCCAATTCCAAAAAATCTTTCAATTCTTCTGATTTTTCAACTTTGATAAATTCAAGATAATCTGTCAGGAGTGATTGACGTTCAGCCTCAATTTTTTCGGTTGGCTTAATTTTGCCAAGGGTTTGCAGCATATAAAGTTTAAACGACATCTGTTTTTTTTATATGAATGGTTTCAAATTACATCAAATTTAAAAACTATATCATTCTTAAACGAAAAATCACCTTAATTAATATCAACCATCATATGTTTATTTATATTTGAATATCAAAATAACAATCATTATGAAAAAATCAATTTTATTATTAATCATTCTATTATTAACCTTTAGCAGTTTTTCACAGGATTTTTTTCGTGAAGATTTTAATAACAGAAAACGTTATGTAATCCTCACCAATCCTACAGTTCATAATTTGCAAACCATACAGTTTTTCCTGTCAAACAGGATATTGGATATTAACCAGAAAAAAATAAAATTTGTAGGTGTATATCATAATACCCAGGCATATGATTTTATTAAAACCAAAGATTACATTGCTGAAAATAATCTTAAAAATTTTACTTTGCATGAGGTTCGTGATGATTTAACCAAACCTACTTTATTTGAAAAAAATGAATGTTCAGATGATTTTGAAACTATTTTTAATAATTCTATAGGCATTTTCTTTTTTGGGGGCCCCGATATTCCACCGGGTGTATATAAAGAAGAAAATTCACTTTCGGTTGTGACAGATCCTGGCAGGCACTATTTTGAAGCTTCGTTTCTTTTTCATTTGTTGGGAGGATTTCAGAATGAAGATTATTTACCACTACTTGAAAATAATCCCGATTATTTTGTGACGGGATTTTGCCTTGGCATGCAAACCTTAAATGTTGCTACAGGCGGCAGTTTGATCCAGGATATTCCTGCCGAAATTTATGATGCTAAAGAGCCAAAACAGATACTTGAAATCGGCAGGAGTAACCTTCATCGAAATTACTGGCAGAATATTGTAAAAGATACATTGCTAATGGGGATTAACCTTCATACTATTCAATTTTCAGATCATCCATTTTTTGGGAAAACAATAAAAATGGCAAAAGGGTGGCAACCCCGGATTTATAGCAGCCATCATCAGGCAGCAGAAAAATTGGGCAAAGGGCTTGAAGTAACGGCATACTCAATGGATGGAAATATTATTGAAGGAATTGCACATTCAAAATATGACAATGTATTTGCCGTGCAGTTTCACCCCGAAGTACCAGCGCTTTACGAAGACATGTATGAACGTAAATTCCACCCCGATGACCGCCCCATGACTTATAATGACATAATTGGAAGGCAAAGTGTTAGATTTCATAAACTTTACTGGAAACATATTTCTAAAGTTCTTAGCCAGTTGAAATAAAATTTGATCTTATTTTTATTTCGAAAATTTTCTTCTTACTAAAATAGAAATCAAAATAACAGAAGCCAAATTAAATGACCTCGAGGAAATCCTTGGACTGCAAAAACAATGTTACTTTTCGGAAGCTGAATTATATGATGATTTTACAATACCTCCCTTAACTCAGGATATTACGCCAATCAGAAAAGAATTTGAAGATTCATTATTTCTAAAAGCGGTTTTGAGGAATAAAATTGTAGGTTCGGTTCGCGGTTATAAAGAAAATGGAACTTGTTTTATTGGCCGGTTAATAGTCGACAGTAAATTTCAAAACAAAGGTTTTGGGAAACTTTTAATGAATAATATTGAAAAAGAATTTTCGGGTTGTACGAGGTTAGAACTTTTCACCGGTGATAAAAGCAACAAAAACCTTTATTTGTATAATAAACTTGGATATAAAGAATTTAAACGGCAAAGAATAAATGAAAAGTTGGTTCTGATTTATCTGGAAAAAATAAATCATTAATAACCTGTTATACGGTTAGAATATTAAAGCACATATTATAAACCATTAAATTAGACCCCCATCTCGTTCTTCCCCCCATTGGGGGAAGATGTCCAACGGACAATAGGGGGTCTGTCATTGATTATCAATTATATAAATATTATCATTATTATCTTTGAAATTAAACCATAAATGCATTTTATAATTAAACAATTCAAAACAAAAAATATAAACCCAATAATCCTTAATTTTTCATTCACTTCAACACCATACTTTAAAGTATTGTAGTTATTTTTATTGAAAATAAAATAACCAATGTCCATTCAACTTTATCTCGAAAAAGTAAGCACCCGGTTTAAATCAGGTATTTCAAGGGAACATTCATACCGGGGCGACCTTGAAACTTTAATCCGTGAACTGATAAAAGGTGTTGAAATTACCAACGAACCATCCAATGTAACCGATTGCGGAAACCCCGATTATGTAATTACAAAAGGTAAAATACCTGTTGGCTACATTGAGGCAAAAGACATTGGGAAAGACCTGAATGCAAAACAATACAAAGAACAATTTACACGCTATAAAAAAGCGCTCGACAACCTGATTATTACCGATTATATCTGGTTTCAGTTTTTTCAGGATGGAGAATTGGTAAACGAAATAAAAATCGCAGAAATTGAGAATAATTCGTTAATACCGATTGTTGAAAATTTTCAGGTATTTGAAAACCTGATACAGAACTTCTGTTCGTACATTGGGCAAACCATAAAATCGTCGAAAAAGCTGGCAGTGATGATGGCTGCAAAAGCACGTTTGCTTGAAGATATTTTAGAACGCGCTTTAACTTCCGATGAAGAAACACAGGAAAACACATCGTTAAAAGGGCAGTTCGATACATTCAAAAATATTCTTATCCACGATTTAACCCCAAAAGCATTTGCCGATATTTACGCACAAACCCTGGCATACGGAATGTTTGCCGCACGTTTGCACGATACGACCTTAGATGACTTTAGCCGCCAGGAAGCCGCCGAGCTGATTCCCAAAACCAACCCGTTTTTACGAAAACTATTTGGCTATGTAGCCGGGCCCGATATCGACGAACGGATTAAACGGACCGTGGATAACCTTGCCGATGTTTTCAGGGCGACCAATGTTGATGCCTTGCTTCACAACTTTGGGAAAAGCACCCAGCAACACGACCCGGTTATTCATTTTTACGAAACCTTTTTAGCCGAATACGACCCAAAGCTGCGAAAAAGCCGTGGGGTTTGGTACACACCCGAACCGGTAGTTAATTTTATTGTACGTGCTGTCGATGATATTTTGAAAACCGAATTTGGCTTAGCTCAGGGACTAGCCGATACTTCGAAAACCAAAATTAAAGTTCCGGTGCAAGGCAGCAATAAAACCATTGAAAAGGAAGTTCATAAAGTACAAATCCTTGATCCGGCAGCCGGGACCGGCACTTTTTTAGCCGAAGTAGTAAAACACATCTACAACAATAAATTTAAAAACATGCAGGGCGCATGGAGCAGTTATGTCGATGAACACCTGATTCCACGCCTTAACGGCTTTGAATTGCTCATGGCCTCCTACTCAATGGCACACCTGAAACTCGACATGCTTTTACGCGAAACCGGTTATTCTTCGTCCTCCTCCTTTGGGGGAGGTGCCGAAGGCGGATTGGGTCATAAAAACCAACGTTTTAACATCTACCTCACCAACAGTTTGGAAGAACACCACCCCGACACCGGCACACTTTTCTCGAACTGGCTAAGCACCGAAGCTAACGAAGCAAACCACATAAAACGCGATACACCGGTGATGTGTGTGATTGGAAATCCACCATACAGTGGCGAAAGTTCGAATAAAGGCGAATGGATTATGAAACTCATGGAGGATTATAAAAAAGAACCGGGTGGAATAGAGAAATTGAAAGAGAAGAACTCAAAATGGATTAACGATGACTATGTGAAATTCTTACGTTATGGACAGTATTTTATTGAAAAAAACGGAGAAGGTATTTTAGCATTTATTAATCCACATGGATTTTTAGATAATCCAACATTTAGGGGAATGCGATGGAATTTATTAAAAACCTATGATAAAATTTACACTATTGATTTACATGGAAATAGCAAAAAAAAGGAAGTTTGCCCTGATGGTTCGCCCGATATAAATGTGTTTGACATTATGCAAGGAGTTTCCATAAATATTCTTGTAAAAACGGGAAAGAAGAAAAATAATGATTTGAGTAAAGTCTTTCATTTTAATTTGTTTGGGACACGTGAAATAAAATACGACTTTTTATTTAAAAGCTACTTAAATACAATATCTTTTAAAGAACTGCCAAACTTAAAACCTAATTACTTTTTTGTACAAAAAAACTATGATGAAATAATTTCCTATGAAAAGGGGCTTTCAATAATTGATTTATTTAATATTGGTAATTCTGGTGTGGTAAGTAAAAGAGATAAATTAAATATTCATAACACAAAACAAGATGTTATTCAAATGTTAGATGATTTAATCAATCTTGATGAATTACAATGTAGAGATAAGTATTCTATACCAGATGATGTGCGAGACTGGAATTTCTCATTGGCTAGAAAAGATATTCAAACAACAAATAAAAATCCTGAATTAGTTAAGCAAATAAATTACAGACCATTTGACAAACGTTATTTTTATTATTCTGGAAAATCTAAAGGAGTAGTTGGTTGGCCTGTGCCAGTTGTTTCAGAGCATTTATTGCATTTAGATAATTTAGGTTTTATGACCAATAAAAAAATTGAAGTTGGGAATTTTGCTCACTGCATTATTTACAACGGTATTGTTGAAAGTCATGCAATTTCAATGAAAGAAATAAATTATGTATTCCCTTTATATTTATATTCTGAAAAAAACAACCAACAAACCATAAAACAACCCACTGAAAGAACACCCAACCTCAACCCGGAAATCGTAAATCAAATTGCCAAAAAATTAGGATTGGTATTTACAAACGAAAAAGAAGAAACTGATAACACCTTTGCCCCGATTGATATTTTGGATTATATCTACGCTGTTTTGCACAGCCCCACCTACCGTGAGAAATACAAAGAATTTTTAAAAATTGATTTTCCAAGAGTTCCTTACCCAAACGATGCAACAACCTTTTGGCAACTGGTAAAACTGGGTGGCGAAATCAGGCAGGTACATTTACTGGAATCGCCAAAGGTTGAGGAATTTATTACCAGTTATCCAAAAGACGGCGATAACCGGATTACCCGGAAACTGAGTAAAAATGATTGGGAGCTTGCGGATGATGGAAAAGGCAGAATCCGGATTAACGACCAGCAATATTTTGAGAATATACCTTTGCTTGCCTGGGAGTTTTACATAGGTGGTTACCAACCCGCACAAAAATGGCTAAAAGACCGCCGTGGCCGGCAACTTAGTTTCGAGGATATTTTACATTATCAGAAAATAATTGTTGCCCTTACAGAAACAGCCAGGTTGATGGGGGAGGTTGATAAAATAAGTCTTGACCGGGATTATTAAATGATTAAGGGATTATCATGATTAAAAATATCTGCTAAATAATAGTAAATTATGTATTGTGCGGTTTATTTTTATAAAGATTTGAAAATATTTATCAAATTTATTAGCATGGACAGACCCCCTACTGTCCATTGGACATCTTCCCCCATTGGGGGGAAGAACGAGATGGGGGTCTTTGCTAAGCATTTGATAAACAGTAATTTTATATTCAAACCATAAAACAGTTTAGTAAAATCAAAGCAATCATAAAAATCAAATAAATCCGGGTAAAGACAAAAACAGAAAAAAATAATAATATGGCATACATACCAATTTCAATTGAAAAGTATTTAAAAATCCATTTAAAGAACAATCCGTCGGAGAATAAACAGGATTTACGTAAAAGGTTGGATGAAGCATTAAAATCGTTCAGGAATGGCGAAAGATGCTTATGTGGAAATGATATTTGGGTTATTGGTTCTGCATCGGTAGGAAACGCTTGTTTTACATGTATTACCGGAGAAAGTTTTCCGGATGATGATTATGAAATTGATACGGCAATAAAAAAACGTGAAAGCACAAAAGGGCGGCGGCATATCGACAGTATTGACCCAAAAAAGCTTTCAGGTTTCTTTGATGATGAAGGGTATGAAATTAATACGGAACTGATTAATAAACCATCGTTATGCCTGATTTGCCAAAAAAATGATGATCCTAAAGAAGAGATATTATGCAACATGAACCGATACGACCAAAGAGATGATAAAGAATTTAAATGCTTTGCTTTTAAGAAAATCTAATATAAGCTATTAATAAAATTAAGCAAAATTAAAGTAATCATACAAATCAAATTAATCCGGGTAAAGACAAATGGAGAAATCAAAAACATTACGATATGAATACAGAAATAAAAAAAACAGGCATCAGACGAATGATCATATCGTTGAGTTCAACGATATGATAAAAGTTGGGAAAGAGGCTTTAAAATCTATTTACCCAATTTGCTGACTCACCCTGATCATCCGTCAGCTGACGGACTGATCGTCCCTCTCTACGCGTAGAGAGGGATAAGAGAGAGAGTCAAAAAAAC
>JABMQB010000079.1 GCA_013203525.1 Mariniphaga sp. | reverse complement strand
TTCTTCAACTGTTGCCACTTTATTAGGAAGAGGATTAATTGTAGAAACTCTTGACAGAGAAAACACTTATATTTTACCTGGGGTTGATGAATCAGGAGATCCAAATACAATTCAAATTAATAACTCAGATTACTATTTTAGTAATGTACTATTTGGGCCAAGCGAACTTCAGGTTTATGATGCTTCAACAATACGATTACAGGAAGTTTCCTTATCCTATTCATTACCAAGTCAGATTTTAAATAAAACTCCTTTTGGATCTGTTACATTCACTGCCTCTGGTTATAACCTATGGTACGATGCAATAAACACTCCTGATGGAGCAAATTTCGATCCTAATACATCAGGACTTGGTGTAGGAAATGGCTTTGGTTTCGATTATATAAATGGCCCGAGTGCAAAAAGGTATGGCTTTAGTGCAAAAATAACATTCTAATAATCTTTATGAAAATGAAAAATATAAATAAATTTCTTAGAACATTAGCTTTAGTTGTTTTAGTAATATTTTCATCATGCGATTCATTTGATTTAAATCTTACTAACGATCCTAACTTCCTGGTGCCTTCGCAAGCTGATGTTGATTTCTTCTTAAATTCAATTCAGGAAGACTTTGTAAGACAAATTGAAGGCGATGCAGATTATGATGCTAATGATAATTGGCAGTCAGGTGGAATAACCAATGGAGATGGTTTATCTCTATTTGGAGGTGAGCTAACACGAATGTACAACTTTTATGGAGCCCAATATCGTAGTGCATATCAGGGAAGCGATTCTGGTGATGAATGGATCAATGCCTATATTGGTATTTTTGCTGATATTAAAGCGATGATGCCTCTTGCAGAAGAGAATGGACTAATCAGGCATATAGGTATAGTTCAATTTATTGAAGCCTATGTTTTAACAGCCATGGTTGACTTTTATGGCGACATTCCATACACAGAAGCTGTATTAGGAAGTGATAATTTAAATCCAAAATTAGATGATGGAGCTTCAATTTATGATGCAGCCTTATCATTATTGGATGATGCAATAACAAATTTTCAAAATGATGTTACTGTCCTTCCTGCAATCGATTTATTCTATAATAACGACTATGAGCTTTGGATTAAAGCTGCAAATACGTTAAAGATGCGTTTATATTTGCAAAGACGCCTGGTTGATGCAAACGCAGTTTCAAGTATAAATGCAATTATTAATTCTGGTAACTATATCAGTTCTTCCGATGACGATTTTCAGTTTGAATGGCCAGCAACAAGTCCTACCGGGCCTGATACCAGGCATCCACGCTATGGATTAAATTACACAGCAACCGGAGGGAATGATTACATGTCTAACTGGTTAATGAATCAGATGATGGGTAATGGTGATCCAAGAATAAGATACTACTATTACAGGCAAACAGATGCCGTTCCGGGTGCAGAAATTGACCCTGATGAACAATTATTGCAATGTTCGTTGCAGGGTGCTCCGGCTCATTATAATGCCGGAGGTTTCACTTTTTGCTTTTTAAATGGTGGATATTGGGGAAGAGACCATGGAGATACTGATGGTATCCCACCAGATGGCTTATACAGAACTACTTTTGGTGTATATCCGGCAGGAGGCCTATTCGATGATGATAGATTTTCACCCATTGCCCCCGGTGCAGGAGGTGGAGGAAATGGAATAACACCAATTTTAACAGCTTCATGGATTGACTTAATGCGTGCCGAACTGGCTTTAGATGCAGGTAATACTGCTGATGCAAAAACATTTTTGTTAGAAGGATTAACTAAGTCTATTGCTAAAGTTCAAAGTTTTATTAGCAAAGACCTTAGTGCCGATGTTTCGTATGAACCTACAGAAACTGATGTTACTGATTTTATTGAATTCATAGGAACCATATTTGATAACGCTGATATGTCTGGAAAATGGGATATATTAGGTGAACAATTGATTGTAACAGCCTTTGGTAACGGAATTGAGTCTTACAATTTTTACAGAAGAACCGGATACCCAACAACTTTACAACCCAATTTAGATCCAAACCCGGGTACCTTCATCAGATCAATGCTTTATCCTGCAAGGGCAGTAAATGCAAATTCCAGTATTTCGCAAAAAACAGATCAAGCTCAACCTGTATTCTGGGATACTAATGATGCACCTGTAGCTAACTAGTAAATTTAAAATTATAACAATGAAAAATTATATTTATAAAATTTTTGTATTGCTGGTTGCATTTACATTGATGCAATCGTGCGAAACTGATGATAAAATTATTGATGATGTATATAATAATGTCACAAGAGGTGCGGTGCTAAGAACAATTGAAACACCTAATGCAACTTTTGATTTTTTTGACACGTCATCCCGATGGATTGTTACTGTAGAAGCTCAAGATATACAGAATGGTGATCTGTTATCTGAAATTAGAATTCATTCCGCATTTGTAAACGATGGTACCATTGGAACTGAAGTTTTGGTAAAAACAATACCTGCTTCAGAATTAACTACAGGACCATTTGGGTTTCCAAGGGGTGATGTTTCTATTTCATTACAGGAAGCACTCGATGCAGCGGGACTTGTTGCTGGCGATTATGATAGCGGGGATTCATTTAATGTGAGATTGGAATCTGTCTTAACCGATGGCCGTATTTTTACCAGCACAAATACAGTTGGAACAATAACAGGAGGTTCTTTCTTTTCTTCACCATTTCTTTATAGTGTTCAATTCTTTTGTGCATTACAAGATGCATCTAACTTTGATGGAAACTATATTGTTACAAATGATGTTTGGGCAGATTATGCTCCGGGTGAAGTTGTTCAGGTTGAATTTGATTCCGGGTATACTTTCAGGATTTTATCTACCAACAATCCATACATTGCAAATCCGAGCACTTGTTACATGATTGTAACAATTGATCCATCTGATGGAAGTGCAACTGTTACTTCTAATGAATGCTTTGATTATGGCCCTGGTTTCTGTTTAGATATCACAGGTGCAGGATCAGTTGGTACTTGTACAGGAGATATTAATTTGATAATTGATTTTGGACCATATACTAATCAAGCCTTCAGTCTGGTGAAACAATAAGTTATAAGAAAATTAAAAAAAAACTCTATTTGAAAGCCGGTGCTTTCATAGTAGTTTTTTTACACACAACCGAAAATGGGGGCATTAGTCCCCATTTTCCTTTTCTAATAATTTTGAATAATACTAAAAATAGCTGGCCTAAACTATTATACTTGACTACATATGATTATGAGAGAAGTTTTAATTAAAATGCTACACTGCATCTTAAATTCTGGTTGGATTATAATTAATCATTCTGTTTTTGCCAATTCCGGAAAAGTAATTATATTTGCATCCGCGTTTACGAAATTTCAGTTGAAATAAAAATATATTGCGGGATGGAGCAGTTGGTAGCTCGTTGGGCTCATAACCCAAAG
>JABMQB010000818.1 GCA_013203525.1 Mariniphaga sp. | reverse complement strand
TAAACCAATATTATATTCATTTGTCATTTAGCAATAAAGGGTCTGGGAGAAGTGCTGTTCTTCGGGACGGTTGCTTTTGCGGTTCAAAAAAAAGATATAGTAAAACTTTGAAGGAAATTAATTTTAGTGGTGTGTAATGATTAAAATATCCTTTGATAATTATTCTGAACATACTCGTTCTTTAAAACAAAACTTTTATAAAAGCAGAAACTACTTAAACAAATAATAAGAATATATAATATGACTTCAAAAGAACGTTTTGACTTAACCGTTAACCACAAACAGCCAGATAAATTAGTTGTTGATTTTGGATCGACCTCTGTTACTGGAATTCATGTAAGTACGATTGAGAATCTCAGGAAATTCTACGGACTTAAAGATAAGTTCGTAAGAGTGACCGATCCTTACCAAATGCTCGGTGAAGTTGATCCTGAACTAATGGAAGTGATGGGTGTTGACGCTGTGTCAGCCAAAGGAAGGAAAAACGGTTTTGGTTTTTACAACCATGAACCTCTTATGGAATATCTCACTCCTTGGGGACAAACGGTACTCGTTCCTGAAGGTTTTCGAACAACAACTGATGAAAAGGGCGATATTTTAATGCACCCTGAAGGCGATACATCAGCCGCTCCATCTGGGCGCATGCCTCGAAGCAGTTACTTTTTTGATGCGATAATCAGACAGAAACCCATTGTAGAGGAAAACCTTGATCCTAAGGACAATCTCGAAGAATATGGTTTTGTTACAGATAATGATTTGGAATATTGGAAAGTAACCACTGAAAAAGCACGTGCAACAGGTAAAGCAGTTGTTGCGGGTTTGGGTGGAACTGCTTTGGGTGACATTGCCCATATTCCTGGGATCAAACTGAAAGAACCCAAAGGTATTCGGGACATTACCGAATGGTACATGAGCATCCTCATGAGACCGGATTATATCAAAGCTATTTTCGACCGTCAGTCTGAAATTGCAGTTGAAAACTTCCGCCGTTTACATCAGGTAATTGGCGATAACGCAGATGCAGTTTTTATTTGTGGAACCGATTTTGGAACACAAGATTCAACATTTTGCGCTCCTGAACAATTCGATGATCTTTGGCTTCCTTATTACCGAAGAATCAACGATTGGGTGCATTCCAATACCAACTGGAAAACCTTTAAACACTCGTGTGGTGCAGTTGAGCCTTTTATGTCGCACTTTATTGAAGCAGGTTTTGACATTATTAATCCGGTGCAGGTGAATGCAAGTGGAATGGATCCTGTCCATCTAAAAAAGACCTACGGAAAAGATCTTGTTTTCTGGGGCGGTGGCATCGACACACAAAAAACCCTACCCTATGCAAGTCCGGCAAAGGTGCGTGAAGAAGTTCTTCGTTTATGCGAAATTTTTGCTGAAGATGGTGGATTTGTATTCAATACCGTTCATAATATTCAGGCTAATGTTCCGGTTGAAAATATTGTTGCCATGGTTGATGCCATAAAGGAATTTAATGGAAATAAATAAACCAGATACAATGTCGGGAAAAAGTTTAGCGAACAAAAATCTGCTTATTATTGGGGGAACAACCGGTTTGGGTTTGTCAGCAGCAAAAATATTTATCCAACATGGAGCTAATGTTGTTGTTGTGGGAAGAAACCAGGAAAGCGCTATTTCTGCTAAAAACATTTTGGGCGATAAGGGACACGCAATTGTGGGTGATGCTCTTGAACCTGAAACTGCTATTAGGGCAATTGAGGTTTGTATAAGCAAATTCAGAAGTTTCGATGGACTTTACCATGTGGCAGGAGGTAGTGGAAGAAAAATGGGAGATGGTCCTTTGCATGAACTAACACTCGAAGGATGGAACAAAACTCTTGAACTAAATCTCACTTCACTGATGTTGTCTAATCAAGCTGCAATTCAGCAATTTTTAAAACAGGAAACCGGAGGCGTTATTTTAAATATGGGATCGGTTTTGGGCTATTCTCCGTCACCCCAATTGTTTTCAACTCATGCATATGCTGCAGCAAAATCAGCTGTTATTGGTTTTTCAAAATCCATTGCAGCCTATTATGCGAAAAATAGCATCCGCGTAAATGTGATTGCTCCTGCACTGGTGGAAACGCCAATGGCTCAACGGGCTGCGGAAGATGAAGTTATTCAATCGTTCATAAAAACCAAGCAACCTTTAGATGGTGGTCGCATTGGACATCCTTCAGATTTGGATGGATTAGCAATTTACTTTATGAGCGACCAATCAAAATTTACTACCGGACAAGTTATAGCAGTTGATGGAGGGTGGAGCATAAGTGAAGGACAATTATAAAAATTAAAAAAAACATAGAATGTCAGATATAATTATAGGAATCGATTTAGGTGGAACAAGAATTAAAGCAGTTGCCATAAATAATGAAGGTGAAATTTTGTACCAATGTTACCAACCAACCAACGATGGAGATGATAAAGTCTGGAAGAATGCTATTGCAAAAGTAGTGCAGGAAATTCAAAATGAAATAAAATGCGAAGATGCCTTGGTTGGTATTTCAGCACCTGGATTGCCCAATTTAGGCAATACAGCTATTGCATATATGCCTGGTCGATTGCAGGGATTGGAAAATTTCAACTGGACTGAATTATTAAATACAAAAACTTATGTCCTTAACGATGCCATATCGGCAATGATGGCAGAAGCACGGTTTGGAGCTGCAAAAAACAGAAAAAATGTAGTAATGCTTACTCTTGGAACCGGTGTTGGAGGTGCCATTCTGATTGACGGAAAACCTTATCAGGGTGCATTTAATAAAGCGGGACATATAGGGCACATGGTTATTGATAGCGAAGGAGAAGCAGACTGTATCGGTATGCCCGGCAGTCTTGAAGATGCCATTGGAAACTGCACTATCAAAACCAGAACTTCTGGAAAATATAGTTCGACACATGAAGTACTTAAAGCATATAGGGATGGAGATAGTTTTGCCGCTGAAGTATGGTTAGCTTCAGTTAAAAAGCTGGCAATCGGACTTGCAACATTAACAAATATCCTTTCGCCTGAAACAATCATTTTAGGTGGAGGCATTACAGAGGCTGGGAATGATTTATTTGGTCCACTGGAAAAATTCATGAGTAAATATGAATGGAGGGCAGGCGGTAATCAAACCAAAATTGCAAAAGCCCAATTTGGAGACTTAGCTGGTGCAGTTGGAGCGGCATGTTTTGCAAAGGAGGCAGCGAGGTAGTATTAATTTAATTATTAAAATGAATTTAATAGAAAAGTATTTGCAGAAATGCACTGAGATAATAGAAACCGTAAAAGCACAACAAAAGCAAATCACGCAAGCGGCACAAATATTTGCCAACACCATTTTGAAAGGAAGAATGGTGCATCTTTTTGGCAGTGGACATAGCCGGATTCTTGTGGAAGAAATGTGGCCTCGCTATGGTTCTTTCCCGGGTTTCAATCCAATTGTAGAACTATCCTTAACTTTTCACAACTTGGTTGTTGGTGCCAATGGGCAGCGGCAGGCAATGTTTCTGGAAAATATAAGTGGACTGGCTGATCGAATTTTACGCAATTTTGATTTAAGTGAAATTGATTCAGCGCTATTAATATCTTCCAGCGGTTGTAATATTGTTCCCATTGAAATTGCTGAACTATTTCAAAAGAAGAATATAAAAGTAGTTTCAATTATTACAAAAGAACATTCAGAAAAATCAACGAGTAAACGCAATGATGGAAAAAAACTAGGAGATTTCTCTGATTTAGTCTTGAATACAGGTGCTCCTTTGGGCGATGCCATGGTATCTGTTCCGGGACTTGATACTCCTGTATCACCTGGTTCAACAGTTGGAGGCACTTTACTAATCAATTGTATTAAAGCCGAATTGGCTGGATTATTAACTGCTGCAGGCCAGCCACCCAAAGTGTTAAGCGGCGCAGTTGTGGTAGGTGAAGAAAAAGCAAAGACTTTATTTGAAAGTGCATACGACGAACATGCACACCGCCTTGCCAAACTGTACGAAAATGTGGGAAAAACCCTTTAAAATCTTATGATAGACTATTTCCATAAAACAAAGATTCCCCTTCTGGCTGAAGTTGACGTTCTTGTTATTGGAGCAGGTTCATCAGGTTGTATAGCAGCTTTGGCGGCAGTCAAAAATTCATCTCATTCGGTAATGCTTGTCGAAAGATATGGTTTCCCGGGCGGCTCTTCAACTCAAATGCTGGATACTTTTTATGGTTTTTTTACTCCTGGATCTAGTCCAAAGAAAATTGTTGGTGGCATTCCTGATTTGGTAGTGAATGAATTGGACAAAACCAATGATATTTTTCTTCGGTCCAATACTTATGGAGCAGGAACAGGTGTAAATTATAATCCCGAACGTTTAAAATTGGTTTGGGACACACTGATTACCGAAACCGGAGTGAAATATTTGCTGCATACTTCTTTAGTTGATGTGATTAGCGAAGAAAACGAGCGGGGAAGTTGTATTTTTTGGAATAAGTCTGGTTTCTCTAAAGTAATTGCCAGAAGAGTGATTGACGCAAGTGGCGATGCGGATTATTGTGCTTTATCTGGTTACCAGTTCGAAATGGCTGGCGAAAATGAACCTGCACAAAGTATGACAACCACATTCAGAATGTGTAATGTTGATCAGGTTAAATTTGAAAAGGCGGGTGGCAATAAAATGATGAAAGAACGAATGACCGATGCTTTCGAAAACAAAACACATTTGTTACCTCGCAAAGAGGGATCGGCTCATGAAATGTGCCAACCAGGTTGTATTTCAACCGTTGCTGCTAAAGTCTCCGACTTTAATGCTTTAAAAGTTGACCAACTCACCAAAGCCGAAGTTGAAGGTCGAAAACAAACTTTTGAGTACGAAAGGTTTTTTCGTGATAAAATCCCTGGATACGAAGATTCTAAAATTATTGGTTTATCTCATCAGATTGGTGTTCGCGAAACTCGCAGAGTATACGGGGAACACAGACTTACGAAAGAAGATTGCCTCTATGGCAAAATCACTGATACATCGGTATTATTGTGTGGTGCACCAATAGAAGATCACCGAAAAGGGGCAGATGGGCAGGATGAAACCTACTGGGAATATATTCCAGGATCAGGAATTTACGGGGTTCCTTATGGTACTATAGTTCCAAAAAACAGTAGCATGACCTGGGTTGTAGGCCGTTGTTTCTCTGCAACACACGATGCACATGCTTCTTGCCGATCAATGGCTCAAACCATGAGTATGGGTCAAGCGGCTGGACTTGCTGCCATTCAATCATTAAATAAAGACTGCAATGCTATTGATATTAATATTTCCTTGCTGAAAGATGAATTGGTAGCACTTGGACAAATTTTGGAAATACCTGATAAAATTGCGAATACAAACCGAACTGGGTGGAAAAATAATTTGAGTTCAATAAAATAGAAATTATGGATAAATCTTTTGTAAGAACTGTTTTGGGTGATATACAAACCAAAGAAATGGGTTTGACCTATTCCCATGAACATATTGTTATAGAAGAAGGATTTACTACTCTTGCCAATCTTGCTTTTATCTTAAATGATACGGTCAAGATTTGTGAGGAACTCTGTGAATTCTATCAGTTGGGTGGTAGAACAATGGTTGATACCTTGCCGGCCGCATGTGGAAGAAATGTTCTGAAACTAGCCGAGATTTCTAAAAAAACTCATGTAAATATAATTGTCCCAACCGGCATCCATCTCGAAATATATTATCCACCAAATCATTGGCGTTATCATCTGTCAGTTGATCAAATAACGGAATTGTTCATCAAAGATATCACTGAAGGAATTGACGAATACGATTATAATTGCCCCATTGTTAAGAGAACTGCAAATAAAGCAGGATTATTAAAACTAGCCACAGGCGATGATAAAATTACCGATCATCAGCACAAAATATTTGAAGCAGTTATAAATGCACACATCGAAACCGGAGCCCCAATTCTAACCCACACCAACGGAGGTAAATTAGCAATAGAGCAAGTAGAGCTATTCGCAAAATTGGGTGCTGATCTGAATCATGTGGTTATATCTCACGTGGATAAGCAACGAGATTTAGCCTTTCACAAAGACTTGCTTCAAACCGGTGTTTCAGTGGAGTACGATAGTCATTTCCGCCTGAAAATAAAAGATGATGATTGGGTCTATTCCTTGCTGGAAAATATGCTGCCTCTATACGCCAATCAAATTGTAGTTGGAATGGATATGGCAAAAAATACTTATTGGAAAGCCTATGGTGGTAAGCCCGGACTCGTTTATTTGGTTACTGAATTCCGAAAAGAACTTTAAACAAGAGCAGTGTAGACATAAACACAAGTGGAAACACATAAACTGGTTTATAAAAACCAGCAACACCTAAAACAGAGCCGGCAAAGATAATACTATAAAAAAAACAGGTGATCCCCAAATAGACCTTGAATAAAACATCCCCGATAATATCTTTTTTAACCATCCATCTCCCAAAATCCGATTCAAGTGATTATACGTGTTTTTCATCCATCAATAAATAAGTAAATCTTACCTATAACCAGATCAAATGACTGTGCATTGAAAAACTCAGGATAAAATATATCAGCAATGAGTAAAAC
>JABMQB010000817.1 GCA_013203525.1 Mariniphaga sp. | reverse complement strand
TATCCTGGCCGATGACCTGGGTTACGGTGATTTAAGCTGTTACGGGCAGCAAAATTTTCAAACACCTAATATTGATAAATTGGCTCAAAATGGAATGATGTTTACTCAGCATTATTCAGGAGCAACAGTTTGTGCCCCCTCGCGTTCGGCATTAATGACTGGTTTGCATACCGGTCATACCCCGGTAAGAGGAAATAAGGAGGTTCAACCAGAAGGACAATGGCCTTTACCTGATAAAAATGTTACTGTTGCTGAATTATTAAAAGAAAACGGTTATGTAACAGGTGCTTTTGGTAAATGGGGGCTGGGTTTTCCCGGCTCTGAAGGTGATCCTAATAATCAGGGTTTTGATGTTTTTTATGGATATAATTGTCAGCGAATCGGTCATCATTATTATCCTTACCATATGTGGGATAATCAGGAAAAGGTTTTATTGGAAGAAAATGAAGGATATGCCACCGGGATTTATGGTCCCGATATAATTCACAAAAATGCCATTAAATTTTTGGAAGAAAATAAGGATATCACATTTTTTATGTATTATCCTTCTGTTATCCCTCACGCTGAATTATTTGCTCCTGAAAAATATATGGGAAAGTATCGGGAAAAATTTACTACTGAAAAAGATTATCAAGGAACTGACGATGGCCCTGATTACAGGAATGGTCCATATGGTTCACAGCCTGAGTCGCATGCAGCATTCGTGGCAATGATAAATGTTTTGGATGACCAGGTAGGCGAAATAATGGCAACGTTGGATGAACTGGGAATTGCAGAAAATACGCTTGTGATTTTTACCTCCGATAATGGACCACATATGGAGGGTGGGGCAGATCCTGATTATTTTGACAGCAATGGACCGCTGAAAGGATATAAACGTGATTTGTACGAAGGGGGGATTCGTGTGCCAATGATTGCAGTTTGGCCCGAAAAAATAAAATCTGAATCTAAATCGGATCATATATCGGCATTTTGGGATTTTCTGCCAACTGTTTGCGATGTTGTCGGAATAGATTCTCCTAAAGGAATTGATGGAATTTCATATCTGCCAGGTTTGATAGGAGAAGAGCAAAAAAAACATGATTACCTATATTGGGAATTTCATGAAAGAGGAGGCAGAATTGCCATCAGGCAAGGCAATTGGAAACTTATCCGTTATAATATAAACCAAATTCCAATGGGTGAATTTGAACTTTACAATTTATTGGAAGATATCGGCGAAGAAAACAATGTGGCATCTCAATATCCGAAAAAAGTTACAGAGCTAAAAGAATTACTTAAAAACGCCAGAACTGATTCCGAAGTATTTCAGTTTAATTCTGGCACTTATTTAGCTGAATAGGAAAATATTTATTTCAATTTTAATTATTTCTAAAAAAAGACTGTGAATAGAGATAATTTTAATGTAGGAGTTAAAATAATATATATTTGCATCGAATTTTAAAATAGCATTATGAAGGCATTTGTATTTCCAGGACAGGGAGCCCAATTTCCGGGTATGGGGAAAGATTTTTACGAGAATTCGGCTGAAGCAAAGAAGTTATTTGAAAAAGCCAATGAAATTCTTGGTTTCAGAATTACAGATATTATGTTTGAAGGAACGATTGATGAATTGAAGGAAACTAAAGTAACGCAACCTGCAATATTTTTACATTCGGTTATACTCGCAAAAACTTTAAAAGAATTTAAACCTGAAATGGTTGCCGGCCACTCATTAGGAGAATTTTCTGCCTTGGTTGCAAATGGTGCTTTAACTTTTGAGGATGGCTTGAAACTTGTATCCAAAAGGGCCCAGGCAATGCAAAAAGCTTGCGAAATGGAGTCCTCTACAATGGCTGCTATTGTTGGCCTTGATGATGAGGTGGTTGAAGAAGTTTGTGCATCAATAAACGATGTGGTTGTGGCTGCCAATTATAATTGCCCCGGACAATTGGTAATTTCGGGCTCAGTTACCGGTATTGATAAAGCATGTGAATTGCTTACAGAAAAAGGCGCTAAGAGAGCTTTAAAACTGGTTGTTGGAGGAGCATTCCATTCTCCATTAATGGAACCGGCAAGGGAAGAACTGGCAGCAGCTATTGAATCAACAACAATTAGCAAACCTATTTGCCCCGTATATCAAAATGTGAATGCATTGCCAACTTCCGATCAGGCTGAAATAAAGAAAAATCTTGTTGCTCAGTTAACATCGCCTGTCAGATGGACACAGACAGTTCAGAATATGATAAAGGACGGTGCTACCATTTTTACAGAAATTGGCCCGGGGAAAGTCCTTCAGGGTTTGGTTAAAAGAATGGATAGAGAAATGGAAGTTGCAGGAATAAGTACTTTTATTGAATAAAATAAACTTATTGAAAGCAAAAAATCCCGGGACTTCCGGGATTTTTTTATGATATTAATCGATCTGTTAATTCGGATTTTTCTGTAGCATACGATAAATAGTTGATTTCCCAATATTCAGTTTTGATGCCACCAATCTTACATTATTGTTGTAATTTCCAAGGAAGTGTGAAATAATTTCTTCTGTATATTCTTCAAGTGTTTTTTCCTTGGCCAGTAAATTGGTTACATCTTCTTTAATACTCATATTAAGATGTTCAGCTTCAATGTTTTCGTCGTTCGACATAACACAAGCCAGTTCCATTACAGCTTTCAATTCTCTAATATTTCCTGGAAAGGGATATGCAAGCAAAGTATTGGTTACTTCATTTGAAAGATTTTTCAGAGGAAGATTATTTTCCTGGCAGAATTCATTAACAAAATATTTTGCAAGCAATATAACATCATTACCTCTTTCTCTAAGCGGTGGTGCTTCAATTGGTAATCCAAGCAACCTATAATATAAATCCTGTCGGAACATTCCATCGGCTACTTGTGAAGTCAATTTTTTATGAGTTGCTGTAATAATTCGAACATCAATTGGTATGGTATCAAGTCCGCCAACCCTTGTGAGTTCACGTTCCTGAATAACCCTTAATAATTTTGTTTGAATATTAATATCCATCTCGGCAATTTCATCGAGGAATAAGGTACCACCATTAGCAGATTCAAATTTTCCTATTTTACGAGAATCAGCTCCTGTAAACGATCCTTTCTCATGTCCGAAAAGCTCACTTTCAAGGAGAGTTTCAGGAATAGCAGAAACATTAACCGGCACAAAAGGTTTACTACTTCTTGGAGAATTATAATGAATTCCTTTTGCAACCAGTTCTTTACCTGTTCCGGTTTCACCGGTAATTGAAACAGAAATATTTGTTTGAATAGCCTTTGCCATTAAGTCAAATACATGTTCAATTTCGCGGCTGCCTCCTTTAATGATATTTTTAAAATCATATTTTTTCTTAACTACATCACGCAAAATGGTATTTTCTTTTCGCAGCTCGTCAGACTCGTGAATATTTTTAATAATATTTTCCAGTCTTTCACGCGTATCAGGACCTTTCGTGATATAATCATAAGCACCATCTTTTAAAAGTTTAACTGCGGTGTTTATATCATTCTGCCCGGAAATAATAATTACATGTGTATTAGGTAATACTTTGCATATTTCCTTTAATATTTCCGTGCCATTCATATCGGGCAAAGTGTAATCCAGAGTTATTACATCCGGCTCTTCCGACAGGTTCATTATACATTCTCTTCCCGTTTCAAAAGTCTTAACATTGTAAGACTCATTTTGGGACAATTGTCGCTTTAATACTTTCGAATATAAAGCGTTATCTTCTACAATGAAGATTTTGTAATTCTTTGGTTTCATCAGGGTATATTTGTAAACGTTTGTAAATCAATAAATCAAATATATGTGAAAGATTGTTGAAAACCAAGTTAATAAAATCGAAAACATGGGAAATTGTCCAATTTTGGGAAATTTCAGGTTTTTCTCCCTCCCCAGTAGGGGAAATCCTTACTGGCTTTTCTCTTAAATGGACATTTCTATTGTTGGGAGATTAATTTATTGCCGGAATTAACAGGAAGTTGTTAATTAGAATTTGTATGCGGCTTTTTGTAAATCATTTAAATTCTTAAAAGCATTAGGTGGATTAAGATTTTTAGCCAGATGTAAATGTACTTTTAATCGTATTTCTTTTCCGATTTTTGTATCCATTCGATCAAATGAATGTCCTCCCGGCAGGTTATCAAAAATTTCATAATCAAATTTTTTCCCATCTGCTTTTAACGATTTTATCAAATGTTCCACCTCCAGGACATT
>JABMQB010000816.1 GCA_013203525.1 Mariniphaga sp. | reverse complement strand
CTTCTTCCCTTGCATTTTTATTACAAGTTAATGGATTGCAGTTGATTACTGTAAAATATATTATTAAATTTGTTAACAACATGCGGTGAGTTGTGCAACAGGCACAATGGATATAATGTAGAATTTGCCACAAATGGGAAAAGTGCCTTACAATGGATGGAAGAAGAAGCTTTTGACCTGGTTCTTCTTGACGTAATGATGCCGGAAATGAATGGATTCGAGGTATGCGAAAAAATCAGGCAAATACAAAAATTTAAAGATCTACCTGTAATTTTCCTTACTGCTAAAACCGACAAAGAAAGTATAGTTAAAGGATTTAATACCGGAGGCAACGACTATTTAACAAAACCCTTTGATCAACGGGAATTATTAGCCCGGGTAAATACACATTTAGAACTAAAACAGAACAGAGATAAACTGGCCCAAATAAATATCTGGCTTGAACAGAAAGTAACTGAAAGAACCAAAGAACTTAACACGGCTCTTGCTGAAGTTACTCAATTAAATAATAAACTTATGCAGCTGGATGAGGTTAAATCCGAATTCCTAAAAATGATTAGCCACGAAATAAGGACTCCTCTTAACGGGATTATTGGTTTTACAGATATTATCAAAAATTCAAATGAAGCAGAACCTTTAATTGATTATATAGACTTATTGGAACAATCTACCCAAAGGCTTGAAAAATTCTCATTAAATGCTTTGCAATTAACTTCACTAAAAATTGGCAACTATTATATTGAAAAAGAAAGTGTAAATATCAAGGAAATTCTAAATGATTGTGTAAATGATTTAGAACAAAAAATCATAGAAAAATCAATTGCTGTTAAAGTAAATTGCTCTGATGAATTAATTTACCATGCCGATAAAGAGTTATTGAAAAATGCAATCTTTTTAATCTTTGATAATGCAATTAGGTTCTCTTCCGATAACGGGCAGATCAAATTATTTTCTGAATTAACAAAAGAAAGATTTCATGTTAAAATAAGTGATAATGGTAAAGGTTTTAGTTCATCGGCTTTAAAAAACCTATTTGAGTTTTTTGGCTCAGGAGAACAGCATTTAGATCAGCATGTTGGAATGGGATTAGCCCTGGCAAATCAGATTATGATTGCCCATGGTGGAAAAATAGAAGTAGAAAACCAAAAAAAGGGTGGTGCTTCGGTTTCATTAATTATATCGCAAAATGGCGAAAACCAATAAGCCTCATTATTAGAATTTGACTGAATAAAAAATTAGAATTAAAAGTGATGCCAACAATAGGGTTACTTTTTTCATCTGGATGTTTTTAAAATTTCATGTATAAAGGTAAAAATATAAAAAGCTATTTGAGAAACTGATTTTATAATTTCATAAAAAAAGAATCCATCTCCCATGTAGATAGATCCTTTTCCGTTTGAAAAAACAAACACAATTACAAATCGTAATTTTTTTTTAACTTATAATCTCAAATGCAAGCTTCCCTGTTTTTCCCTGAGTTTGATCTTTACAATCTTTATCAACAATTTCTTTATCTTTTTTATCAACTGCTTTTATCTCCCAATTATAAATACCAAGTGGAGCTTCATAAGGAACGGGTCCAACTGCTTTCCAAACATTATCTTTTGATTCAGGATCGGGTTGCAATTCTATTATCGGAGCCTCGTAAGGAAATTCAACACTAAACAATTTGATCGATTTAATATCTTCCTTTTTTCCTGAAAATGTTAAAACAAAAGAAACTTCTGCTCCCAATTTTACTTTTTCAGGTGTTACAACAGTTTTTTTAAGTGCGGGTTTAGCAGCAAATACCGATGCAACAATAAATATTAACAGAATTAGAAAAGTTAATTTTTTCATTTTTAATGGTTTTTTTAGTTAGATATTTGAAAGTGTAATTTAATAAATCATAAACAAATCATCATTCTTCAGAAGAAAAAAATTAAATGTTTTAAAACCGGTTTAAAGAATGCCATTGCAGTTAATGTTAATTTCATATTGAAAACTATTGATACTTATTGCTTACAGAATATAGATAAAATGCTGATATTTGTCATTAATTCTTTTCAATATTCAGCAACCTAAAAACAGCATACAGATGTATAAAATACAGACATTAAACGCAATTGACCCAAAAGGGCTTGAAAATTTCCCTGTAAGCGAATACAAAATTGAAGACAGTATTGAAAATCCTGATGCTATAATCCTTCGTAGTTTTAAAATGCACGATATAGAATTACCATCTTCATTATTGGCAATTGCACGCGCAGGAGCCGGAGTAAATAACATTCCGGTTGAAAAATGCACTGAAAAGGGTATTGTGGTTTTTAATACTCCGGGAGCCAATGCAAATGGAGTAAAAGAACTCGTAATTGCAGGATTATTACTTTCATCGCGCGATATTGCTGAATCTCTAAGTTGGGCAAAAACTTTGATAGGTAAAGGCGATGAGGTGCCTGGAATGGTTGAAAAAGGAAAAAAACAATTTGCAGGCCAGGAAATTAAAGGGAAAACCTTAGGTGTTATTGGGTTGGGAGCAATTGGAGTTTTGGTTGCAAATGCTGCCCAGGCGTTGGGGATGAAAGTTTTAGGTTACGATCCATATATGTCAGTTAAACAGGCACTCCGATTAAGTAGAAATGTCCAATGGGCTCCAAGCTTGGATTCATTATTAGCTGAAGCTGATTTTTTAACTCTTAATATTCCCTTATTATCAAAAACCAAAGGATATATCAATAAAGAAAAAATTACCTTAATGAAGGAAGGAATTAAGATTCTGAATTTTGCGCGGGGAGGACTTGTAAATAATTCCGATTTATCTGAAGCCCTGGAGACAGGAAAAGTTGCCAAATATGTTACTGATTTCCCGGATGAAGAAACTCTTAAAATGAAAAATGTTATTGCAATTCCTCATCTTGGGGCATCTACCGCCGAATCGGAAACAAATTGTGCAATAATGGCAGTAGAACAGGTTCGAGAGTACATAGAAAATGGCAACATTATAAATTCAGTAAATTTCCCTCAGGCAGAAATGGAAAGGAACGGTGGAGTAAGAATTCTTATTGCCAATAAAAATGTTCCCAATATGGTAAGCCAGATATCCACAGTTCTTGCCAATGAGAAAGTTAACATTAGCAATATGCTAAACCGCAACCGCGATGAAATAGCAATCAACATAATCGATATCGATACTAAAATAATAGATGATTCTTTAAAAGAAAAACTGATGGCAATCGATGGTGTTTTTATGGTACGTATATTATCAACATAATAATAAAAACTATTCAGAAGGGGAATTCTTTAAAGGATTCCCCTTTTTTATTAATTTTGGCCACAATCCAAATCTGAATAAAATTTTTGAATATTAACAGATTATATCATGAATACCACACTAGCAAATAAAGCGGCTGACAACATTCGAATATTGGCTGCGTCAATGGTTGAAAAAGCAAAATCCGGGCATCCTGGCGGAGCCATGGGAGGTGCTGATTTTATAAATATCCTTTATTCTGAGTTTTTAAACTACGATCCTACAGATATGGGTTGGATTAACCGTGATCGGTTTTTCCTGGATCCCGGCCACATGTCACCAATGTTATATAGTGTGTTAGCACTAGCCGGAAAATATAACATGGACGATCTTGCTAATTTCCGTCAATGGGGAAGTATAACACCAGGGCATCCAGAAGTTGATGTTGAACGTGGTGTTGAAAATACATCAGGCCCACTTGGGCAGGGACATGTAATGGCAGTTGGAGCTGCAATAGCTGAACGATTTCTTGTGCAAAGGTTTGGTGAATGGATGTCACATAAATCCTATACATTTATTTCGGATGGCGGTGTTCAGGAAGAAATTTCGCAAGGTGCCGGAAGGATTGCAGGTTATCTGGGTTTAAGCAACCTTATAATGTTTTATGATTCAAATGATATACAACTTTCTACAGATACGAGTGCTGTTACAGCTGAAAATACGGAAAAAAAATATGAAGCCTGGGGTTGGAATGTTTTAACTATTGACGGTAACGATGCGGAGGCAATAAGAAATGCATTAAAATCTGCTAATTCTGAAACTGAAAAACCAACATTAATAATTGGTAAAACAATTATGGGTAAAGGTGCTGTTACCGAAGATGGAGCCAACTACGAAAGAAAATGCGAAACTCATGGAATGCCTTTAACAAATGCAGGAGCATCATATTCAAAAACTATTGCCAATCTGGGAGGCAATCCTGAAAATCCATTTCAAATTTTTGAAGATGTAAAAACAGCTTACGAAGAAAGATCAAAGGAATTAATTAAAGCTGCATTAATTAAAAAAGAAGAACAAGCCAGATGGGAATTGGATAATCCGGAATTAGCAGCAAAACTTAAAAAATTCTTCTCGAAAGAAGCAACAGATTTTGATTTTTCACAAGTTGTTCAAAAAGATAATTCGGCAACCCGGGGAGCTTCAGCCACAGTACTTGGTGCCATGGCTGGGAAAATTGAAAACCTGATAGTTGCCTCAGCCGACCTGAGTAATTCAGATAAAACCGACGGATTCCTGAAAAAAACAACAGCTTTCAAAAAAGGTGATTTTAGCGGTGCTTTCCTTCAGGCTGGTGTTAGCGAATTAACCATGGCATGTATCATGAACGGTATGGCATTACATGGTGGAATTATTCCGGTTTGCGGTACTTTCTTTGTTTTCTCCGATTATATGAAACCAGCTGCAAGAATGGCGGCACTTATGCAACTTCCTGTAAAATATGTTTGGACCCATGATGCATTCCGGGTTGGAGAAGATGGACCAACCCATCAACCTGTTGAACAGG
>JABMQB010000815.1 GCA_013203525.1 Mariniphaga sp. | reverse complement strand
TTCGTAGTAAACCTTCTTCCCTTGCATTTTTATTACAAGTTAATGGATTGCAGTTGATTACTGTAAAATATATTATTAAATTTGTTAACAACATGCGGTGAGTTGTGCAACAGGCACATAGTATATAATGTAACAAGTGCCGAACCTATTACCATTCCCCAAATTGGGTCGATATTAAATGTATCGTTAAAAATTTTACCTGCACCACTAAACTGTGCCGCTATATATAATATGAAAAAGAAAATAATAATCAATGATGATAAAATGCTAAAACTTCGATTGGTTCCTTTAAATGAACCTGAAAATAATCCGGGGACAGTAAGTGCATTTGTTTTTGCAGTTATTTTTTGTAACGGTTCAGCTAAAAAAGTCCATAAAAACAAGATGCCTGACACACACCCAAGCGCCACCCAAATGGCAGCCATCCCTTCAGAATACGCATAACCAGTTAATCCTAAAAGTAACCAGGCCGATTCACCGGTAGCCCTTTCTGATAATGCCAGTGAAAATCCGGAGATTTTTTTTCCACCAAGAACAAAATCGTTATTGGTTTTTGAACGTCGTGCCGAAAAAATAACAATCCCAATAAGGATTACCATGTAAAGAATAAAAACAAGAATCATATTTTACAACTTATAGTGAAAGTTGTTAAAGATAAAAAATGCTTCAGGAATGTCGAATTATATGATACCAAAATATCAAACTGAATGTCATGGTGCCCCGATAGGAATCGTGGGATCGAACCTTGTTTCTTTAATCTATATATCATTCTTCAACATGCTCAGAATGATAACGATTTATTAAAAACTCAACACAGCATTTACAAACAACTCAGGTTGTTCAGCATGAAGCCAATGGCCGGCGTCGGCGATAGTGATAATTTTGGCTTCAGGATATATTTCATTAATAAGAGAACTATCTTCAGCCTGGATATATCCTGATTTTTCTCCTTTGATAAAAGTAACCGAATATGCTGTTATTGGAATTACATCAGCCAGCCAATTTTTATTTACACCACTTACAATTTCATCTAAATAATTGTAAAGCACCTCAGCATTTACTTTCCATTTGAGCAAGCCGTTGGATTTATCTTTGGTAATATTTTTAAGCAGGAATTGCCTGATGCGTGGATCATCAATTTTTTCAGCCAGAAAATCATCGACAAGATTCCGCGATGTGAAAATATTAAAATCAATCTCCTGCATTGCCATCAAAATATTTCTATGTAGATAAAACTGACTGGTTTCATTTAACAAAAGATAATCCTTTGGGGCAATATCCGCAACAATCAGTTTTTTTACCCGTTCAGGATAATCAGCGGCAAAAAACATGGCAACCTTTCCACCCATGCTATGCCCTAATATTGTTGCTTCTTCCAGATTTTGCTCATTCATAAAATCTGCAAGGTCGTTTTTCAGGTCTTCGTATGAATTGGAATCACAATGTGGCGAAAGGCCATGATTGCGCTGATCAGGCATATAAACTTTATATTTTCCCGATAGTTTGTGAGCAACCGAAAGCCAGTTATCAGACGAACCATAAAGTCCATGAATAATTATAAGTGGTTCTCCCTCTCCCTTTTCTTGATAGAATAATTTCATAACTATTCCATACAATCAAGATATTTTCGAATAGTTTGTTCCAGGCCAATATACAGAGCATCGGCAATTAATGCATGCCCTATTGAAACTTCCTTTAGATTGGGTATATTTTTATACAGGTAATTCAGGTTAACCAGGTTTAAATCATGCCCGGCATTTACTCCAATCCCCAATTCCTCGGCAGCTTTGGCAGCCTCAATAAAAGGGGCAATAGCTTTGACCGGATTATCAGGATACATTAATGCATACGGTTCAGTATATAATTCTACCCTGTCGGTTCCAATTTCAGCAGCACCTTCAATAGCTATTACATCCGGATCGACAAATATCGATGTTCGAATACCATTTTCTTTAAATTCTGAAATAACATCACGAAGAAAACTTTTATGTTGAAAGGTATCCCAACCATGGTCGCTGGTAAGTTGGTTATGATCGTCGGGAACGAGGGTGGCCTGGTCGGCACCAATTTCAATAACCATTTTAATAAAATCATCAGAAGGATAACCTTCAATATTATATTCAGTATTAATTAAAGGTTTTATATCATAAACATCTTGTCTCCGAATATGCCTTTGGTCTGGCCGTGGATGAATTGTTATACCCTGAGCACCAAATTTTTGACAATTTATTGCAGCCTCCGTTACGCTGGGAATTATACCTCCACGCGAATTTCTTAATGTAGCTATTTTGTTTATATTTACACTTAATCTGGTCATAATTAAAAAAATAAAAGACGCAAGTTAATACTAACAATCGTAAACGAAAAATTGAGAGAAAAGTTTTGGAAGCTAAAAATCTTATATCAGATGCGGTTCCTTCGTTGAGGATCACCGATATTGGGCAAAAGGCTTTAAACTGGATGGATGTTTTTAAAATTACTCATCTTGCAGTTGTAAATGGAGAAGAATATGTTGGATTATTATCGGATAAACTGATTTACGACCTCAATCTTACTGACCATACTTTTGAAAGCCATATTGGAAAAATTCCTACACCCCATGTACACGAAAATCAGCACATATTTGAAGTTGCATCAATAATGTATAAGCTCAAGTTAAGTGTGGTTCCCGTACTGAATGGAGAACACGTTTATCAGGGAGTTATTACTTTATATGATTTGGCAAGGCGGTTTTCAAATCTTTATTCGGTTCATGAACCTGGCGGTGTAATACTTTTGGAAATTAACTCAAATGATTATTCGCTGGCACAAATTGCACAAATTGTTGAAAGTAACAATGCAAAAATACTTAGCCTTTTTGTAAACCGCGAATATGGCTCAAAAAATCTGTTGCTTACTTTAAAATTAAATATTGTAGAATTATCGCCTGTAATTCAAACCTTTGCAAGGTATAATTTCAATGTATTATCAGTTTACATGGACAATTCAATATTAAATGATTTATATGAAGACCGATATGATCAGTTTATTAAGTATATGAATATTTAGTCATACAAAAATGAAAATAGCTGTTTT
>JABMQB010000814.1 GCA_013203525.1 Mariniphaga sp. | reverse complement strand
TTCAAAAGGAGTGCTATACTGAACCCACTCATTTTTTGAAGTAATTATTGCCTGTCCCTCATTAACAACCAATTTTTCATTTCTTGTTTTTATTTGTAACGAACCTTTTAAAACTATTGTGTATTCATTAAACCTGGGGCATTGTCCGGGCTCAATCCAACCTTGAGGGCTTTTCATGCGTGCAATACTTACTTCTTCGGTTCCAGAATTTACATTCCCAATGTACTCTTCAATTTGTTTTTCACCAATGCCTGCTGCTTTTATTAAGGATGGTTCTTTTATTAATTTTGCCATTTGAAAGTATTTTAATTTTTAAGCTCTGAGGTCCGCTGTTCAAATAAACCTCACCCTTAATCTACTTCCTGATAAACCCGAACATAATCAACTTCCATTTTTTGAGGAAAAATAGAATTATCGATACCTTGGGCGCCACCCCAATTTCCACCAACTGCTACATTCAAAATAAAAAAATGAGGTTTATTAAATGGCCAGGTTTCATCAGTTTTTGAAGCTGGCTCATAGGTGTATGTTATATTATCAGTATTATCAATATAAAATTTTATATTTTTTTCAGTCCAAATCAATCCATAATTATGAAATTCTTCTTCACAGGTTGCAAGTGATTTGGAAGCTCCATTCCCATTACTTCCATAACCTGAAGGAGTATGAACTGTGGCATGGACAATATTAGGCTGGTAACCCACATATTCTAAAATATCAATCTCCCCACATGCGGGCCAACTCACTGTATTAATATTACTGCCGAGCATCCAAATTGCCGGCCAAATTCCTTTACCACTTGGAAGTTTGACCCTAATCTCCATTCGTCCATATAAAAAATCATGCTTATCAAGGCTTACCATTCTTGATGATGTGTAAGATCCGGGAGATTTACTTTCATTTACTTTTTTGGCAGTAATTACTAATTTCCCATCAATAATTTCAGAATTTTCTCCATTGGTGTAATTTTCCAACTCGTTATTACCCCAGCCTCCGGCACCTGTTTCAAAAGTCCAATTATCAGTATTTACTTCTGTTTCATCAAATTCATCAGCCCAAGTAAGTGTAAGGTTTGAAATATAATCAGGATCATCCTTGGAAATAACAATTGTTTCGATTTTTGAAAATACAGAGGTGCCCTTTGTAACTTCTAATTCAACCGAAAAGGTTCCGGAAAACGGAAAATAAGCAACTGCTTTTGTATTGTTTTCAATAATTTTATGTCGATAAAGCCATTTAAATGAATCGTACTCACCAACCGTTTTATTCTCAAGGTTGATTTTGTTTGAATTACTTGGATCTGGTTCAGCAGTAAATGCTAAAACAATATCGTCCTTAGAAATAGAAACAGATTTTATGGCTTTTCGGCTTTCACCATCACCATTTGTAATTGTAAGTAACACATTGTATTCACCAGCTTGTGGATAGTATATAGTGAATGTTTCATTTTTATCAAGTGTTGCAGCAGTTTCCCCATTTCCAAAATCCCATTGCATCGAATTGTAATTACCGTCTGAATTATTTACAAATTCTACATGATTTTCATCTGTGAATGAAAAAGTGAAATCAGCTGTTAATCCCGTTTCGGTTTTTTCACAATTACCAAATAAAAAAATCAGGAAGAAACTGGAAATAAAAATTTTAATTTTCAATATTCGTTTCATTTTTAACTTTTTTTTTAAACCAATTTTTAGGATTAAGATATGCTTTATATTTTTTAAACAACTCCTTTCCAACCAATAATCCTCCCGACCAAAATACAATCTCCATTAAAACCAATGAAGTTGAAACTGCAATTACCTTAGTTTTTGTTTCAAGGTTTAACATAGGAATTATAAATGATGCCCCAAAAAACACACCTGAAAAAATCATTAAGAAAATACCAAGTTTTATCTGAAAGTTTTTTTTCCCTTTAATATCCATTTCTATTATTCATAAAATAAATGTATACAAGTTAACATCATTTTCTATTCTCGCTATAAATATATAATACATACCAGCAAATAACCGTTAATCTAAATTTTAAAAATCCCAAAGGAGTTAAAGCTTTGTTAAAAGCTGACTGGCTTATAAATTAATTCAAAGAAAATTTTATCTTAATCGCAAAATAATGACTATTTAAACTAAACAAAGAATTTTGAGTCAAATTGTATTGAAATAAATTAAACCACAAAAATAATTAACTCATGAAAAAATCAATTATTCGATTAACCGCTTTTGTCTCTATTTTATTATTATTTATTTCATTAATACCAGGCAAGGTATATGCTCAGAACAGTGCCAGCATGTTTGAGAAAAATTGGCCCGAATGGCGGGGTTTACAAAACACAGGCGCAACTTCTTTTGCCAACACTCCGATTGAATTTAGTGAAACAAAAAACGTAAAATGGAAAACTGAGATTCCAGGCAAAGGTCACGCTACTCCAATTGTTTGGGGCGATCAGATAATTATTCTTACCTCGATACCCACTGATAAGAAACCTGCGGGAGCTGAAGAGGCAACTCCAGAAGAACAACCCCAGGGGCGCATGCCTCGTGGACCAAAGGCAGAATATATCCATAAGTTTGTTGTAATTTCTGTTGATAAAAACTCAGGGGAAATTAACTGGCAAACTGTTGTCAGGGAAGAATACCCCGAAGAAAGCACGCATGACCTTGGGAGCTGGGCTTCAAATTCACCTATTACTGATGGCGAAAATATTTATGCATATTTTGGCTCGCGTGGCATGTTCTGCCTCGATTTTAAAGGAAATATCAAATGGGAACGTGATTTTGGACAAATGGAAAAAGTGATGAGTTTTGGTGAAGGAAGTTCTCCTGCAATTTCAAAAGACAAAATATTTGTACAATGGGATCATCAGGGAGAGTCATTCTTATATGCAATAGATAAAGAAACAGGGAAGGATGCCTGGATC
>JABMQB010000813.1 GCA_013203525.1 Mariniphaga sp. | reverse complement strand
TCGTCATGTGGAATTGCCTTTGCTTTACGATATATCCGTGCTGCCATGCAAGGCGGTATCGAAATCGGATTTGGAGCTGAAATTGCTCAATTAATAACAGCTCAAACCGTAAAAGGAGCGACAGAACTGGTATTACAAACCGGTCATCATCCCGAGCGGGAAATAGATAAAGTTACAACGCCCCGTGGAGTTACAATAACCGGATTAAATGAAATGGAACATATGGGATTTAGTTCTTCCTTAATACGAGGATTAATGGCTTCATACAATAAAACTAATAAGCTTCAGTAATTAATTTATGGAGTTCAGATATAAAAAAATAACGATAAAAATAGGTAGCAATGTTCTCACAAAACCAGACGGGACATTAAATGTTTCACGCATTGCCCACTTGGTCGACCAGATTTCTTTTCTTCGGAAAAATGGAGTTGAAATTATAGTCGTTTCTTCGGGTGCTGTGGCTGCCGGTAAAACTGTTTTGAATTCCTTGAAAAAATCAGATGCAATATCTTCCCGGCAACTTTGGTCGGCCTTGGGGCAGGTAAAACTGATAAACCGTTATACCGACTTTTTTAATGAGCATGGGATTGCCTGCGCTCAGGTGCTTACCACAAAAGAAAATTTTTCGAGCAGGGCACATTATCTGAATATGAAAAATTGTATCAGAACTTTGCTTGAAAATAATATTGTCCCGATTGTAAATGAAAATGATGCAATTTCAATTACTGAATTAATGTTTACTGATAATGATGAACTTTCAGGGCTTATTGCATCCATGGAAAATTCAGAGGCATTGATTATTCTAACAAATGTTGATGGAATATTTAATGGTATTCCGGGAACGAAAGATGCTAAACTTATTGAGGAAATTTCAGATAATGGTTTTGATCCGGAAAAATCGTTAACCGATGAAATATCAGGTTTTGGCAGAGGTGGAATGATTACTAAATTCAGGATTGCCAGAAAAGTTGCAAAAGGAGGTATTGCTGTCCATATTGTTAATGGGAAAACCGAGAATATTTTAGTTAATATTTTAGATGGTTCAAAAAAAACAAAACAAACTTATTTTGTTCCCGAAGGGAAATCAACATCAGATGTAAAGCGCTGGATTGCATATTCCGATAGTTTTGCAAAAAGTAAATTGATAATAAATGAGGGTGCCCGGAAAGCATTATTCTCGAAAAAGGCGGTTAGCCTTTTGCCAGTTGGTATTACCCAAATTGAAGGGACATTTAGAAAAGGAGATTTGGTAAAAATATATGATGAGGGCGGAGAATTTATTGGCATTGGGAAAGCACGATATAATTCAGATAAAATTGAAAACGAAAAACAAGCAGAAAAACAGAAACCAGTAATTCATTATGATTATTTGTATTTAGAAGATATTAAAATTAGCTCAGGATTTAAGTAGACTTCCTTTTTCATTCCCCTTTTTTTGATGCCTTAGATTGAAAAGGATTCTGAGTTTTCCCTCTCCCTTCCTGGGGAGAGGGATTTTAAAAGACTGATTATGGAGATTAAAGATAAATTACAAAAAGTATTGGAAGCAAGCCGGAAACTAACCTTTGTCTCAGATGAACAGGTTGGGGCAATTTTAACTGACATTGCAAATGAAGCGGAAAATCAAGAGCATTTAATTCTTTCTGAAAATAAAAAAGATTTGGATAGGATGGATCCTAATGACCCCAAATACGACCGACTTAAACTCACTTCTGAAAGGATTAAAGGAATTGCAAAGGATATCCGGAATGTAGCAAGTATGGAAAGCCCGGTTGGGAAAATTTTTATGGAAAGGAAACATGCCAATGGTATGTCGATTAAAAAAATAACGGTCCCATTTGGTGTAATAGGAATTATTTATGAGGCGCGGCCGAATGTAACATTTGATGTGTTTGCTCTTTGCTTAAAATCGGGTAATTCCTGTGTTCTAAAAGGAGGCAGCGATGCAATTTATTCCAATGAAGCAATTGTTTCAATCATCCATGAAATTCTGGAAAAGAATAGTGTTGATAAGAATACTGTTTGCTTACTTGCAGCCGGAAGGGAAGAAACGCAATTTATGTTTAATGCCCATGGGCTGATCGATTTGATTATTCCACGTGGAAGCCAGGGATTAATTAATTTTGTACGTGAAAACTCAACTATTCCGGTTATTGAAACAGGTGCTGGTATTTGCCATACCTTTTTTGAAAAATCGGGCGATGCAAATAAAGCGAAAGAAATAATCTATAATGCGAAAACACGAAGGCCATCGGTTTGTAATGCCCTCGACTGTTTAATAATTGAAGAATCAAGACTGGCTAACCTCCCAGGTTTTACATCAAAACTGGCAGACGATAAGGTGATAATTTATGCCGATGAAAAATCTTATCAAATCATTAAAGATACATATCCGGCTGATTTATTATTTCCTGCTACTGAAGAATCATTCGGAACGGAATTTCTATCCTTAAAAATGGCAATTAAAACAGTCGATGGTTTTGATGAGGCAATTCAACATATCAATAAATACAGTTCAAAACACAGCGAAGCAATAATTTCAGAAGATTCTGAAAAAATAGAATTGTATAAAAAAATAATTGATGCTGCTTCTGTTTTTACAAATGTATCAACCGCATTTACCGATGGAGCCCAATTTGGATTGGGCGCTGAAATTGGAATCAGCACTCAAAAATTGCATGCACGTGGTCCAATGGCTCTTGAGGAATTAACAAGTTATAAGTGGATTATTGAGGGTGACGGGCATGTCCGGCCAAAATAAAAAGATATTATTATGAGACATTTTACTTCTGTGAAAGATATTGGCGATTTGAACCAGGCGGTTGAAGTTGCTCTTGATGTTAAAAAAAATCCTTTTGCATACAGCCATCTGGGTAAAAATAAAACCATGGTGTTGATTTTTTTTAATTCAAGTTTGCGGACCCGGTTGAGTACACAGAAAGCAGCTATGAACATGGGAATGAATACCATGGTTCTTAATGTTAATGAGGATGGTTGGCAACTGGAATCGGAACTTGGAGTTGTAATGGATGGTGATAAGCCCGAACACTTGAGAGAGGCTATCCCTGTTATCGGCTCTTATTGTGATATTATTGGAGTGCGGGCATTTGCCAAATTTCAGAACAAGGAAGAAGATTATAGCGAAAAAATTCTGAATCAATTTATCGAATATGCTGGTGTTCCGGTTATTAGCATGGAAGGGGCGACCCGCCATCCACTTCAAAGTTATGCCGACCTTGTTACAATTGAAGAATTAAAAACGAAACCTCGCCCAAAAGTTGTATTAACATGGGCACCACATCCAAAAGCATTGCCTCAGGCGGTTGCTAACTCCTTTGTTGAATGGATGCGTGAAACTGATTTTGAATTAGTAGTTACTCATCCCGATGGTTATGAATTAGCGCCGGAATTTATGGGTGATGTATATGTTGAATACAATCAGAAAAAGGCATTTGAAGGTGCCGATTTTATTTATGCTAAAAACTGGGCATCGTATACCAATTATGGGAAGATACTTTCGAATGATTTGAACTGGACTGTTAATACTGAAAAAATGGCCTTGACTAATAAGGCGAAATTTATGCATTGCCTCCCTGTTAGAAGAAATGTTGTAGTTTCTGATGAAGTGATAGAAAGCCCTGAATCGGTTGTGGTTCAGCAAGCTTATAACAGGGAAGTAACTGCTCAGGCTGTTATAAAAATGATCCTGGAAAGTCTTTAAAAAACTGTTTTCTTTGTGAAATGAATAAAATCGAAATTATACCAGCTATTGACATAATTGATGGGAAATGTGTGCGTTTATCTCAAGGAGATTACAGTCGAAAAACGGTTTATAATGAAAATCCATTGGAGGTTGCTAAGATGTTTGAGGATGCAGGAATTAATCGCCTTCATTTGGTTGATCTGGACGGAGCAAAATCCAAACATATAGTAAATTACAAAGTTTTGGAAACTATTGCCTCTAAGACTAATTTGGTGATTGATTTTGGAGGTGGTTTAAAATCAGATAAAGATTTGGAAATTGCGTTTAACTCAGGGGCAGCTATGATAACTGGTGGAAGCATTGCTGTAAAAGAGCGTGAAACATTTTTATCGTGGTTGGAAAATTACGGTGCTGAAAAAATCATTTTAGGTGCTGATGCTAAGGACAAAATGATTGCTGTTAGTGGTTGGACTGAGGCGACAGAATTATCAATTATCGATTTTATTAAAAGTTATTCTGAAAAAGGAATTCAAAAAGTAATTTCTACAGATATATCACGGGATGGTATGCTCACAGGTCCATCTTTAGAATTATATCAAAAAATTTTAGCTGAGTTCCCCGAACTTGGATTAATAGCAAGCGGCGGTATTGCCACGATAGATGATATTTACAAGTTAGCAGAAATGAAGGTTCTGGGTGTTATTACCGGAAAGGCAATTTACGAAGGAAGAATTAGTTTGAATGAAATTAAAAAATATAACCTTCAATATTAATCTTCTTTGGTCTACTGTGAATTATTTGATTATTTCTGTAAAGAAGTCGTAAAAAACATTCAACTTTAAACTCGAAACTTATTACTCGTGACTATTAAATGTTAGCAAAACGAATCATACCATGTCTTGATATCCGTAACGGGCAAACCGTTAAGGGAATAAATTTTATAAATATTAGGGAAGTTGGCGATCCGGTTGAATTGGGTGCAAAATACGCAGCTGATGGAGCCGATGAGTTGTGTTTTCTTGATATTACAGCTACTCACGAAGGACGTAAAACCTTTGTGGAATTGGTAAAACGAATTGCAAGCGAAATCAATATTCCATTTACGGTTGGTGGTGGAATAAGTGAATTAAGCGATGCTGAAAAACTGTTGAGCGCCGGTGCCGATAAAATCTCAATAAATTCATCTGCAGTTCGAAATCCACAATTAATTGATGATTTGGCATTGAACTTCGGTAGCCAGTTTGTAGTGGTTGCAATCGATGCCCGTGGCGATGAAAACAATTATTGGACGGTAACAGTTAATGGAGGCCGGATTCCTACAGAAAAAAAATTATTTTCGTGGGCAAAAGAAGCAGAAGACAGGGGAGCAGGTGAAATCCTGTTTACCTCGATGAATCACGACGGAACTAAAAATGGCTTTGCAAATCTCCAGCTTGCTCAAATGTCGGAGTCGTTAAAAATCCCAATTATTGCTTCGGGCGGAGCTGGGAAAATGGAAGATTTTATTGATGTTTTCACAGTGGGAAAAGCCGATGCCGGTTTGGCAGCAAGTATTTTTCACTTTAATGAAATACCAATTCCCCGGTTAAAACAATTTTTACATTCAAAAGGAATTACTGTACGTTTGTAAAAATATTTCATCTTTGTAATAATATCAGAAAATATTAAGGAATGGAAATTCTGCAAAATATCGATTTCTCAAAACTGAACGGATTGATTCCGGCAATTATTCAGGATGCACAAACAAATAAAGTGCTTATGCTTGGATTCATGAATGAAGAAGCATATAAAAAAACTGTTGATTCAGGTAAGGTTACTTTCTTTAGCCGGACAAAAAACAGGCTATGGACCAAAGGTGAAGAAAGCGGAAACTTTCTTAATGTAGTAAATATTCTTTCTGATTGTGATAACGATACTTTCCTGATAAAAGCAAATCCTGTAGGACCTACATGCCATACTGGGTCAGATACATGTTGGAATGAAGTAAATAAAAACGATATTGGATTTTTGAGCTATCTCCAGGATTTCATTTCAAAAAGAAAAGAAGAAATGCCTGAAGGTTCATATACAACATCATTATTTGAAAAAGGAACCCGAAAAATTACCCAGAAAGTTGGTGAGGAATCTATTGAAACCATTATTGGAGCTATGGCTAACGATGATGAGAATATGATTTACGAAGCGGGAGATTTGTTATATCATTTAATTGTAATGCTCACTCATAAGGGCTATCGAATTGAGGATGTAGTTAGCGAATTAAAAAAGAGGCATTCATAATTACATTTTCATATTTAAATCTACTATTCAAGTGTTTAATGTTTCAGAACATAATTTCTTAACATAGTTTCATAACATACTTGTAAAACATGCTAAATACAGGCCGTTCAAGGGTTGAATTAATAGGAATAGTTTGTAATTTTCGGATATATTTAACGCTATTAACTTTTAGATCTTTATTTATATGGAAATCAAATCAACTTGTCCGACAAACACAGCTACTATACTTGCATGCCAATCTATAGCACAGTCATTTAAAGAAAATATTTATGAGTTGGCACGTATTCGGCATGAATGGGATCCTGATTATGCTACTTCGTTAAAAATATGGATTGATGATACTATTGAGAAGTATTATAGTAATACAAGTGGGTATATAAATGAGCCTAAGTTTCGTAGTTGGCATGAAATAATAGTTGGGGCTCTTAAATATTTGGGCATTCTTCGCGCTTCTATTAAAGTAGATTTTAAAGACGATAAACCTTTCATAAAAGAATTTTTAAGGCAACACGGGTATGATGATTTTTTTAGCGATGCAAAAAATGGAGACCATCTTAGTATTTATAATCTCCTAATAACCTTTGCCAATAACATTAATGAAGATTCAAGGATAAAAATAGAAAGCAGGGGAATTGAAAGATCAGTTGTTGATCATATTCTTGATTTTGCTGGTGAGATGAATTCATACAAAGAATGCCTTGAATTGATGGAAAGCAATGAAGGTGTAAATAAATATGGGGAAAAAGAGATTGAAGAAATTTATACTACAGTAAAAGATATTTGCAGAATAACGGTTGCATATTATCAATACGATCCGGCAACCCGCGATAAATTTAATTTTTACCGGGTTTTAAGGAATCTTTAATATATTCTAATATTTACCCTTTATAAAACCGGTATTTTCTATTTTTTAAAAAGAGGATCAATCCCAATTGTGCCAACAAGGTTATCAAGATATTGTTCTGATTCAATATATTTCAAATACTTTCGGGCGTTTTCCAAAAGGCTTTTTATTTGCATGTCGGCAATCAGTTCTTTATTTTTTTCATTTTTAAGGAATTCTTCAAGGTACTGTATTTGGTTGTGATAGAATACTATATCTTTTTTCTGTTTTTTCAGAAGCCTTTCTTTATACCATTGTTGCTGAATTACAAATTCTCGTTTGAATTGTTTCCTTAATTCTGAATTGGTGATGTTTTTCCCCTCGTAATTGCCATAAGCCATAATGTGTAGCAGTATTTTCAAAGGAGGGATGGCAGCTTCAATACTTCCTTCCTCAAAATATTGGAGAGCAACTTTTTTTTGTGCTTCAACAATGTTATTAATTCCGTCAACAAATTCTTCCATTCCCTGAAGCTCAGGGTTAAGCATTTTGTCGGTAAAAACAGCTAGTGGCTCATCAAATAAACGGTTCATGCACCTGAAAGCAAAGTTTTTTGTGATACGGTAACCCAGCCTGCTGGCAAGCACATTCTGCCCCTTATATTCAAAATCTTCCATTTTTTCAAGGCAGTTATTTTTAATAAGTTCCCTGGCATCACGGTCGGCCGGTTCAAGGCGTGCCCATATTTCCGGGATCAGAATACTTATATCGTGGTCGAAGCGTTTATCTTGGCCAATGTATCCTGCAGCTGAACTAAATCCTTGATATTCTGTAAGTATATGTGACAATAATGCGTTATTTAGGTCGGTTGTAGGGGTAAGCATATTAAAAGGTCCTTTTGTAAGGGCTCCTTCAGAACCTGCTCCAGTCGTTGATGGAGACTTCCCTGTAAGGCTGCAAATAAAATCCATAAATAACTCAGGTACTTCTTGATAATGAATAGGATTATATACACTTAGTGCACGTATGCCAGCCACTTTATTAGCAGGATTACTTCTTCTTCCGGGCAGTACAGCATTAACAGGTAAATGTACAGGCTTGTCCAGGGCAATTTTACGATGAAGCCTGATACCTGTTTCAGCCAGATATTTTTCGTGTGTTTGATGTTTATTGGGATTCTTTTGAAGATAACGTGGATTTTTTGTTGGTATGCCATCTACAATCCTTGTATGGGCTGGTGAAACAAAATATCCATCGGTGTTGCTTTCAGCAATACGGGTAATTAGTTCTTTAACCGGCTGAGTATATTTATCAAAATTGATAGGATCTTCAATTAGGTTTATGGCATCTTGCCTTGTCAAAGGTTCAAAATTCGACAAGAAAATATTTTTTTGTGAAATATCCCATTCAGCCTCTTTGTCGTATCCTCGGATAATTGCTTCGTCGGGTCGTTGGAAAAAATGGTATTCACAATTAGTAACAAGTTTTAAACTCTTGTTTTTATATTCCTGGTTAAGGTTATTTAGTTGGCAGGAAGGTATCGTAATTGATGCTGAAATATCATCTTCCATCTGGATTTTTTCGCTGGGGATAAAATCTGAACGTAATTTATGCAGGTACCATTTTTCGTCGGGGCTGAATCCAATCCTGACGTAGCTGGCAATAATTTTTGTATGTTTATACCTAAGTGCATTACCATTTCTTCCATTTACAATTTCAACATTCAGGTATTTTCTCCAGTCGCCCTGATCCTGATGAGTGCGGTACATTCGCTTTATGTACAATGCCAACGTACGTATGTGATCAGGTATACCGTTCAGGAACTGGTTGTATTCATCGTTGTAATTATCAGATGGCGTCAGTAATTTTACAGCCGATCCCAGAGTTCGTTGCGGGCTAAGGAAAGGTCTGGATGATGCATTGGGATGAATATTTTTCCAGCGGTTTGAGTAATCGTAATTTATAAGTATATCGGCTTTTTTTGAATCTTCTTCAAGGTCGTGAATATAAAATGCTCCATACTTAATAGCATTAAGCAATGATTTTGAAATTTCTGATTTTCCTCCACCTGAAACAGTACTGGGTTTGTGGCAAAAAATTCCTTCAGGGGCTGTGTCAATTATTCTCCATACATCTTCCTGAGGGTGTTTGTCAAGCTTAAATTTATGGCCAGAGGGATGCATATATGTTTTCGACGGTGAAAGTTTTAAAACTTTTTCCTGCCCTTCAAGTTTCCAAGAAACGATTCCTTTTTCAAGGTCAATATCCGCATATTCCGGTATATAGATTATGTTCGGGTAGTTTTTATCGACAGCATAATTATCGGCATGGATTTCTATATTTCCGGCCAATAATTTTTTAACTTCTTCAAATGAATAATTTACAGTAAACTTTTTGGCAAACTGAATCCCAAAAACATAATCACCCATATTCCCACATGGAAATGCAATGGCTCCACCTGCATGTTCTTCTTCAGCTAATCCATAAAGGTTAGCAGAATAACTAATTTGGGTTTTTATTTCCTTTTTTGAGTATCCGAAGTAATTATCCGCAATAATTGTAATTACAACCCCGTGTTCATCGCGGCATGTTATTTTGAATGCATTCCCATCATTGTATAATTCATCTTCTTTTTCCCAGCACATTCCATCCTTAATTTGTCGTTTGCTTGCCTTACTGATATGTGGAAGTCCAAGATTTATCTTTTTCATTTTAACAAGTTGCGGGGCTAGAATAATGCATCCGGTATGCCCGGTCCAGTGTTCAATGTCAATGGCTGCATCGTTTACTGCCAGGTTATGGTCGCCGGCATTCCCAAAAATAGATTCCACAAAATCGAGGTTGCTAACAAAACTTCCAGGTGCAAAAAACCTTGTTTCCATACTCTTCTCGCTGATAACACCCTTAACTTCAGGACATACAGTTGGTCTCAATAATAACGAAACCATAGTTTTTGCTTTGTTTTCCTGATTGGCTGTAAAAGGAAGAAAATTGAGTGAATCGGGTGGGCTAAATGCCGATTTCAGGAAATGTGCAAATGTAATCTTTAGGACTTCTTTTTTATCAAAAGGAACAGGAAGCCCTCCGGAAACAATATGAAAAGTGCCTTTGGTGGTACGTTTATCGCTGGCAGGGTTATTAAGTATTCCCTGAGCAATTCGATACGAATTTACATGGCCGTTTTCAAATTTGTTCCCATCCGGGGGCAAGCTCATTTCCCGTGCCATACCGGGTTGGTTTAAAACAAATGTTTTATTAGGAATTTTGCATAACCTGCAAATCTCAATATCTTTTAAATACTCATATATAAACGACTGGATTCTTGAATCGACCGGTGAAAGATGGTCAGACAGCAACCGTTCTTTTTCCCGGAAGCTACTTATTAATCCATCAGTTAACGCCATAAACCTGGCATTTGAAAGTTTTATATTTTCATCGCTATCAACATACATAGGCTGGCCTAATGCTGCCAGTTGCAGGTTGATGTATTGAATCATTTCTCTCCGGTCTTTTTTCCTGGGTTTTTTGTGAGTTAAAAGGTTTTTCATAAAGCCAAAAATTTAAAATTTATCAAATTTACAGAATTTACGATTTTGAATCCATTATTTTTAAATGAATCCAAAAAAGTTTATGGAGGTATATTTACACCAATGAACTTCTAACTATATGTTGTCAAACTCAGGGCTCAATCGGTTTAAAATTGTCCGGAATTACTTGTTCCGAAGGATTGTAAGGAATCACATCAACAATAGTACTAACTGCCAGTGAAGTTACAATATAAGGAACTACAAGGTATCCCAGGCTTTCATCTAGGCGCTGCAAAGCCTGTTGAATATCGTCGGCTTCAACAAGGTAGTTTGCACGAAGCTTTTTTCCCTCCCGGCTTCTTCGTCAATTGTAATCATATTAATTACAGCCTTAAACCACCATTCGCCCGATTCAAATGTGAATACTTCTCCGATTCTTGATTTTTTAATATCAATAACCGAAAATTCACCTTTAATCGTTTCCTGCATTGCTTTTATCATTCTTGTTTCGGCATCGGTAAACGATACAGCATCCAGCATGTAATTCTCGGTAACTTTTCGTTCCCTACCTCCTTCGTCAACTTTTATATATTGAACCTTGCTTTCAAACCAAATTTGCATAATAAATTATTTTTTGGCAAAAATATGCTTTTACTTTTTTTAGGTACTCAAGAAAATGAAATAGTTATTAACGAAAAAAAACCGACTTGATTGAAAAGCCGGTTTCTAACCTAATCTAACTAAAAAACTAACAGTATACTAAAATTTTTGTGAGAAGAGCCCCGTTCAATAACGAGGCTCATACAGACACTACAGACTTAAAGGCTGAAGAAGAAAATATTAATTGTAAGCACTTTCTCCGTGTTCATAAATATCAAGCCCTTCTTCCTCTATACGTTTTGAAACACGTAATCCGATAGTAGCTTTAATTATTTTAAATAAGATAAATCCTGTTCCGAATGCCCAAACAAATACGGCAACTACACCAATTAACTGAGTGAGTAATAAGCTGGCACCTCCACCGTAGAATAAACCACCATCGGTGGCAAATAAACCAACTGCCAATGTTCCAAATGCACCATTTACACCGTGCACTGAAATAGCACCAACAGGGTCGTCAATTTTTAATTTCTGGTCGATAAATTCAACAGCAAATACCAGTATAATACCAGCAACAACACCAATTATAAGTGCACCACCCGGACTAACAATATCACAACCTGCAGTTATGGCTACCAATCCGGCAAGGGCGCCGTTTAATGCCAATGACAGTGCTGGGCGTTTGTATTTAATCCACGAGGTAAACAGAGCAGCAAGTGCACCAGCAGCAGCAGCAAGGTTTGTTGTAAGTACAATATTTGCGATTGCTAATGTATTGTCATTGCCGGCTGCTCCCAGCTGTGATCCCGGGTTAAAACCAAACCATCCAAACCATAGGATAAATACTCCTAGTGCACCAAAAGCAAGGTTGTGCCCGGGAATAGCCTTTGCTTTTCCTTTTACATATTTTCCTATACGGGGACCTAAAACAATAGCTCCGGCTAAACCAACCCACGCACCTACAGAGTGAACAATTGTTGATCCGGCAAAATCGAGGAATCCAAGCTGATCGAGCCAGCCGCCGCCCCATTTCCAGTGCCCTGAGATTGGATAAATAAGAGCAGTAATTACAACTGTAAATATAATATATGCACTAAACTTTGTACGTTCGGCAACAGCACCCGATACGATGGTGGCAGCAGTTGCAGCAAATACAGTTTGGAACATTAAATCTGTTTTATTGGCATAGTCGCCAATTCCGTTATCGTTAAAAAATAACTTTGGCATTCCAATTAATCCACCGATAGAATCTCCATACATAATTGTATATCCAACTACCCAGAATAAGAGAGAACCAACAGAAAAGTCTACTAAGTTTTTTGTTAAAATGTTTGCAGTATTTTTGGCACGTGTAAAACCTGCTTCAACCATTGCAAAACCGGGCTGCATGAACATTACCAGAAATGTTGCTACTAAAACCCATATATTATTAATCGAAATCGATAATTCTTCCATGATTATAAATTTTTCTCAATTTTTATTCTTCTTTACCTTTTATATAAAGCGATTCATCTCCATGTTCACCGGTTCTAATCCTGTAAGAATCTTCAATATCGACGATAAATATTTTACCATCACCAATCTCACCCGTTCGGGCTGAACTTAATATTGCATCTACAGATTTTTGCACATTTTTATTACGGACAATAAGTGACAGCTTAGTTCGTTCTATTGAACTTGTATCGTAAACAATTCCCCTGTAAACCCTTCCTTCGCGGGCTTGGCCTACACCTCGTACATCCCAGTACGAAAAGAACTCTATACCTGCCTCATGCAAAGCTTCAACTACTTCGTCGAACTTTGTTTTTCTGATTATAGCCTCAATTTTTTTCATCTCTGTTTTGATAAAATTTTACAATGAAATACCTACAACAATATGGAATGCTTCTGATGAAGGATTAAGAATTACGGCACCTGAAACCGGTAATGAGAAACTTTCAGAAATTGCAACTTCTTTTGAGGTGCTGATCCCAATATTGCAAATACCAAAATCACCATCAATGGTATAGGCACCATCACCAGCAGCTAAGATGAAATTAACAGGGCCTGCTGATAAACCAGCTTCCAGATAGATATCACTTACACCGTCGCTTAGCATATAGCCACCCATAAAAGAGAAACTTCCAAGTTCAACACTAACAGCAGGTTCAATAAAATGAGATGTGCCTTCTAACCATGGTGATTCTGGGAAATAGTAATCAGTTACTATTAAACTGAATGCGCTGTTTTCTCCAAGGTCAAAGCCATAGCTAGCATATAAGTCAGCTTCCATGAAACTATCGGAGTCTCCTGATAATACTGCTCCTGAATAAGATCCCCAGGCACCGATTGCAAAACCACCATTGCTGAATTCAACCCATGGTTGAAATGCTGGTCCAGCGCCGAATTTTGTACCACGCCATATATACGTGTTATAAATGTCTAATCCGGTATCCCAAGAATTCCCTTGAGCGTTAACACCAAGTGAAAAAACTGTAGTAAATACGATTAATAATAGAGTCAATCTTTTTTTCATAACACAAAATTTTAATGTTTAAATTATTTTTTATTTCAATTCTTTCTTTTTATTAAAAATATAAAATTTTAATTATACCCCTTGTAAATTACATGAAAAATCAAAATTATGTTAGTTTATTGGATATGACCCCCATAATTATTAATCAAATAAATCAAATTAACATTGTTTTAATATTAAACCCCCTATTTTTGAAATCTTGCAAAAAATAATATACATTATATATCAATAAGTCAAAATTATTCACAGAAATGATTCACATTTCTTAGAGATAAATTAAAGAACGAGCAAATTATCACATAAGCATAATTTTAGTAGAATTATGAAATCAAGAAAAAATACAATTTGTTTATTTAAAAAGGAACTCTAATATGTAT
>JABMQB010000812.1 GCA_013203525.1 Mariniphaga sp. | reverse complement strand
CTATTAGAACCGCTTTCTGCCCCAATATAAAGGCCTTCGCATCTTAATTCCTAGCACGCTTGGCAAATTTTTCTGTTATATAATCTGCTCTTGCCTGAGCGATCCAAGGGAGACCTATTTTTTCTATAATCTTAAAACCTCTATCATTTATAGTAAATAAATTGTCATCTATATAATAAATACCATCAATATTATACTTTTCTTTTAGTCTATTAATTCCCTTAATAACAAATTCAACGTTGTGCTTACGCCACTTTCTATTATACATGAAAGAATTATAACAGAAATAACAATCATGAGGGCATCCTCTACTAGTAATAACTGGTAAAACCCTCCTGTACTTACCAAATCTAGGCGATAGGTATTTTTTAATATCTAAGTAATCCCAAATAAAATCATAATTGTATTTGTCTAAATTATCAATAATCTTTGTAAATTGGTTCACCTTAATACCTTCCTTTTTTTTATATCCAACCCCCGGCACATCTTTTGGTTCAATTCCAGACTCTAAGCATTTAAGAAGCTGGATTAAACTCTCCTCCCCTTCTTTCATTATAATAAAGTCCACACCCTTATCTTTAAGATTGATCTCTGGAAGCATAGTAGCATGACAACCACCCCATATGATGGGGGTTTTATATTTTCTCTTAATCTCCTGCGAAGATTTAAGAACAGCCATCAAAGAAGGGGTCGTTGTGACAGAAAAACCAACTACAAAAGCATCTTTTGCCTTTTTAATCAAAAGGTTAAGATTCTTTCTTGTAATTCTCTCATGAAATATCTCAAATTCATAGCCATTGGATTTTAAGGCTGATGCAAGATACATCAAACCATAAGGGGGGTATACCTGATAATTATCCTCAAGTTTTACTAACAGAATTTTCTTATTTCTTACCATTTTCCATTTATGTTTTTCTATATTTATATATAATTATGTTTTTTAATAAAAAATTCTTAAAAATAATCAATAGATTTTAAATAGATTTTAAAAAACCAACCTTTTTAAATGCTTTGAAATTCATTTAGATTATGACTAAAAAAGTTTTATTACTATTTCCAAGAACTGGTTTTGATCCAATAAAACCTAGAATGCCCAGTCCTTTAATTTATATTGGAACTTTTTTAAAGGAAAAGGGCTATGAACCCATTATCGTTGATACAAGAGTAGATAAAGATTATAAAAGAAAGATAATATCCCATATCAATGATTCCATTGCTGTTGGAATCACTACAATGACAGGGATGCAGATATTATTTGCACTTAATTTGGCAAGATTTGTTAGAAAAGCTGCACCAAAAATCCCAATTATATGGGGGGGAGTTCATCCTTCTTTGTTGCCTGAACAAACAATCCAGAATAAATATGTGGATGTAATTGTAAGAGGAGAAGGAGAAGAAACTTTTTATCATCTGATTAAAGCTATTGATGATAAGACAGCTTTAGAAAAAGTTAAAGGTATTACATTTAAAGATAAAGAAGGAAATGTTATAAACACCCCTAATAGGGAATTCATAGATCTAAATAAACTGCCATTCCCAAATTGGGAATTAATTGATTATAAAAAATATAGGATCTTTGATATTTTGTCTGCAAGAGGTTGTCCTCATAGATGTGGTTTTTGTTATAATATACAATTTAATTGTCAAAATTGGAGACCCAAAAGTGCAAAAAGAGTTCTTAAAGAAATAGAATATGTAGTTAGAAAATATAACGTAAAACAATTGAATTTTATAGATGATAATTTTTTTACGGATAAGAAGAGAGTTGAAGAAATATGTAGAGGAATAATTAAAAAAGGATTTAAAATTAAATGGAGAGCTTCTTGCAGGGTTGATTATATTAACAGATATGGTTCAAAATTTCTTAATCTTCTAAATAAGGCAGGCTTGGTCGAACTTTTTATAGGAGCTGAGTCTGGTTCTCAAAGAATGTTAAACTTAATTAAAAAAGATATAACTATTAAGCAAACAATAAACACTGTTAAAAAATGTAAGGATAACAATATACAAGCGCAATATAGCTATATGATAGGATTCCCAGGAGAAACAGAAAAAGACTTAATGAAAACATTTAAACAGATAGACCTTATAAAAAGGATTGACCCCCATGCTATGATTAATATGATTGCTATATATACTCCTTATCCTGGAACTGAGATGTATGAACAATGCAAAAACTTAGGGTTTAAGCCTCCGAGAACTTTAGAAGAATGGGGAGAATACACATATACATTTGCTAATCTTCCTTATTTGGGATCAAAAAGAATTGTTTATGAAAGTATAAGTTACATATCTAGGTTTATTTTTTATAAAAAAGAATTAAAAGAAAAATTCATAACACCTTTAACAAGGATACCTTTTGAAATATTAAGTGTTATGGCCAAATTAAGATGGGAATTTAAATTTTTCTCATTTCCAATTGAATGGGCAGTTCTAAAATGTTATCTTGTATATAGAAGAAAAAGACAATTGAAGGAAATATATAAAAAATTAAAATGAAGTATAAAAATGTAGGAGATATAGGGAATTATTGTACTTCTTGCGGAGCTTGTATACCTATATGCCCTACAAAATGTATCTCATTTGATAAGAATTCTGAAAAAGTAATTGTTGATAATAAAAAATGTTTAAATTGCGGATTATGTCTTAAAGCCTGTACAGGTCTTGGATTTGATTTTAAAAAAAATAATAAGTTGTTCAAAGATAACCGCTATAATTATTTTATAGGAAGTTATAAAAAATTATTTGTTGGAAGGAGCAATAATCTAGATATACTAAAGTCGAGTACTTCAGGAGGTCTTGCGACTTCTGTATTACTATATTGTTTAAAGAATAAATTGATTGATGGTGCAATTACAACAATAGATGATCCAGAAGACCCTCTTAATGCGAAATGTATCATTGCACATAATGAAGAAGAGATATTAACTAGATGTAAATCAAGATATCATCTAATTCCATTAGCAGAAATATTAAAAGATATAAGTAAGGAGAAAAGGCTTGCTTTTGTTGGATTGCCATGTCATATTCAAGCTGTTAGAAGGCTACAAAAAATTGGTTATAAAAATAGCAAAGTTATAAACTTATTGATTGGACTTTATTGTGGGCAAAATCAGTCTTATAATGCAACTAAGTTTATACTGCGTAACCTTAAGATAGATCCTTTAAAAGTTGAAAAGATTTCTTATAGAGGACCAAAGTGGCTAGGGGGATTTAACTTAAAAACAAAAAAAAGATTAATTAGATTAAGTAAAGAAGCCTGTGATTTTATAAATTATATGTTTATTCCAAAAAGATGTATGGTTTGTTATGATTTTACAAGTGAATTTGCAGATATTTCCCTAGGGGATGCTTGGTCTAAAAAGCCTTCTGAATATGGATGGAACGAGATAATCGTTAGAAGTAATAAAGGTTTGAAGATTATAGAAGGAATGCTAAAGAAAAAAGAGATCTACGCAGAAGAACTTGATTTGAATACTTTGGTTAAATCCCATCCTGGAAACTTTGATTTTAAGAAAAAAGGAATTTTTATGCGAATGAAACGAATGAAGATTTTTCCAAGTTATAATATTAAGAAACCAGAGATAAAGAAAAAGGAATTAGTATTTCAATATTTGTTTTTTAAGTTCATCGGAGTAATGCATTCCAAACCAGTAAGATTCTTATTTTCAATAATTCCTCTTAGAGTTTTAGGTCCATTATTTTATTATTTGAAGAGAATATCTCTTTTAATGTTTTTCAAAAGGAGATCAAAAAATGAAAAATAATAAATTGTATAAAGAGTCCATTAAAATAACTAATTATTTGAGCAGGTTACTTTCAGAAGAGGGTTTAAAAGATCCCTTAGAAGGAAGAGTGATTAAGAATGGTTATGGAAACTCTTTTTATGCATTAGCATGTTTACTACGCTATAAAAAAACAAAAGATTCTATTTGGAAAATAAGAGCATTAAAGGCATTAAATGCTGAAATTAATATAATAAAAAATAGAGCTCATATAAACAAAGACGTGTTCAGATGGGAATTTAAGAACTATGCCTTAATACAATCATATTTGTTAATCAAAGATGAATTAGATAAAAAGACTAAATCTGCCTTATCAAAAACAATAATATCCTGGTCGAATCTTGATTCATATCAGACTAACTGGCTTGCTATGCGGGCTTTGAACTATAAATTAAGATATAATGTTTTCAAAAAGATATTGGATTCTTGGAGATCTGGTTTAGATTTGAAACTTACATTAAGAAAACAAACAAAAGAAGGTTTTTTTCCTGATGAGTTTGCAAGCAATTCATTTCAATATCATGCATATATACTTGCTTTATTATTTCAATATTATGAATTGACAGGAGATAAAAAAGTAAGAAATGCTTTTTTGAAAGGAGTGGAATTTATTAAATATTTTATTAGTCCTGATGGTAATTTTAATTATTATGGAAGAGGCAAAAAACAGATATTTGGTTATGCAAGTTCAATCTTTGCTTTGGCCGGTGCTTATGAGATAACAAATAAAATAGAATATGCTTTTCTAGCAAAAAGAGTTTTTAGTTATACAAGGAAATTCAAAGGATTCCCGATTGTTTTAGGAACAGATGAAAGTAAACGTGAGGGATGGTATGCTTATAATAATAAAAGTGATTATTTAGGATTTGCGGCTGTTTATTATTTCTATGCAGGAGAGATACTTAAGGATGTTATTACAAAAGAAATAAAGATAGAAGATTATGAAAAAAATTATCCTTCTTTAGGTCTTTCTGTTAGAAAGAAAGAAAAAAATTTTATTTGTTCTTCAAAAAAAGGGGTTGTTTATAGTTATCCACAGATTAAAGAACAAGAGAAAGCAGATACTTCATCCTTATATATAGGTCCTTTTTATAGATTAATATTGTATAATATGGCAAAGGTCTCATATAGAGGGGTTAGTTTGGTGTATAAGCTGTTATTTAAACCAAAAGATTTTATTTTAATATGGGAGTATTATAAATCTAAAAAGGGATATTATTCAAAAGGTAGGCTTAAAAGAAATTAATCTACTCTTGTTTTTATTGTATTAAGAATAACATTTGTAGTGTTGATATATTCTTTTTTTATTTT
>JABMQB010000811.1 GCA_013203525.1 Mariniphaga sp. | reverse complement strand
ATACCTCCTTGTATTATGGGATATTTAATACCAAATAAACTACAAATTTTATTCATATTAACAGGTAATAATGATAGAAAATGAAACTATTTTGATTTTTCCGGATTAAGAAATTTATCAAGACGGTTTGTTAATTGTTTAGGTGTTATATCTTCTTCAATTTTTCCATCACTTACAAACGAGATTGTACCTCTTTCTTCGGAAACAACTATAGAAATAGCATCTGTATTTTCAGTTATTCCAATTGCTGCACTGTGACGCAATCCAAAATTTTTGTTTTTTACATCTTTCTGGCTAAGAGGCAAAACACACTTTGCTGCTATTATTTTATAACCACTAATTATAATAGCACCATCGTGTAAGGGAGAGTTTTTAAAAAAGATTGATGTAAGTAAAGCCTTCGACACGCTGGCTCTTACTATTTCCCCAGTATTTATTTGTTCCTGTAATTCAGAACTTTGAGTAATAACTATTAAGGCACCAGTTTTGGATTCAGCCATTGCTTTACAGCCTTCAATTAATTCCGTTATATGATCAGTCGACATTTTACTATGTTTTCCTGCAGAAAACATTTTATCAAGCATCAAAATCCTGTTAACATTATAATTGGTACCAATAAAAACAAGGAATTTTCGTATTTCGGGATGAAAAACAATAATTAATGCCAAAACACCAACTCCTATTACCTGGCCCATAATAGATCCCAGCAGCTCCATATCCAGTGCCCTAACAACTATCCCAACCAGGTAAAGCGAAAAAAGGCCAATCACAATATTAAAAGCTACTGTACCTTTTATTAAACGGTAAATTTGATATAATAAAAATGCTACAAGTAGAATATCTAATATATCGAGAAATCGGATGGAAATAAAGCCTGGCATAATCTATAAAGTAAGTTTAATGGCATGGAAAATAGAAATCACATCCATTGCTTCTTTAACATCATGAACTCTTAATATGTCGGCTCCGCCCATTAAAGCAAGTGTATTAATAACTGTCGTTCCATTTAAAGCCTTTTCAGGATCAACATTCAATATTTTCCAAACCATAGATTTACGACTAACACCAACCATTACCGGCAACTGAAAAACCTTAAATGAATCGAGCCTGTTTACAAGCTCATAATTATGAGCTATTTCTTTTCCAAATCCAAAGCCCGGATCAATAATAACATCGTTAACCTCAGCTTTGGTAAGTTTCCTTACTTTATCACTTAAATAGGCAGATATATCTTTTATAACATCATCGTATTGAGGATCTTCCTGCATATTCTGAGGAGTCCCCTTCATATGTGTGAGAATATATGGTACTTTAAGCTTGCCAATTGTTTCGAACATTTTAGAATCAAGTTGTCCTCCTGAAATATCATTTACAATAACAGGGCCAATTTCATCCATAACCCTAACAGCAACCCACGACCTGAAAGTATCTATCGAAATATGGGCATCAGGAAAATTTTTCCTGATAGCAATTACAGAAGGTAATAATCTTTCAAGCTCTTCTTTGGTGGAAATTATGTCAGACCCCGGACGTGTAGAAATTGCACCTATATCAAGTATAGTGGCTCCATCATCTAACATTTTCTCTGCACGTTTTAAGAGTTCATTCTCATCTTTTATTAAACTGCCGTTGTAAAATGAATCGGGTGTAACATTTAGAATACCCATAACAATCGGAGAAGATAAATCAATAAGTTCACCTCCCAGATTTAAAGTACTTTTTCGTTTCAAAAATTTACTTGCCGATTGAGTAATTAGCATGATACAACGCTATTTGATAAAACCTCTTATTTATTTACAAATGTATAATAAAACCATTCAAATTCCTCAAATTTTAATATTTTTATCCCTCTAAACAAGCGTACTAGTATGGAGAAAACAAATCAACAATACGATAAGGTAATAGAAATTTGCAGTGAGGTATTTGTAAAAAAAATGAAAGATTATGGAGTAGCCTGGCGTATTTTAAGGCCAAGTTCAATAACCGATCAAATTTATATTAAAGCGAATAGAATCAGAAGCATAGAAGAAAAAGGAATTTCAAAAGTAGGAGAAGGCATTCGCCCTGAATATATAGGAATTATCAATTATGCTATAATTGGCCTGATTCAGTTGGAATTAGGAATTTCTGAAAACGAATTATCAAAGGAAGAAACAATAAAGTTTTATGATAAATATTTCCAGGAAGCTAAAAAACTTATGCAATCGAAAAATCACGATTATGGCGAAGCATGGCGAAACATGCGTGTCAGCTCATATACTGATTTAATATTGATGAAAATTAAACGCACTAAACAAATTGAGGATAATAAAGGAATGACATTGATATCGGAAGGTATTGACGCAAATTATTTTGATATGATCAATTATTCAGTTTTTGCGTTAATTAAGTTAGAATTTGGAGAATAATAGCAATTCATTTTCCTTAAATAAATAAACAATGAAGAATATAATTAAATATGTGGCAAGGATTCTTGTAGGAGTAACCTTTATTTTTTCAGGATTTGTTAAGGGAATCGACCCACTGGGATCGACATATAAATTCACCGATTATTTCCATGCCATGAGCCTCGATTGGATGGTTTGGTCGGCTTTTTCTTTAGGAATATTATTAGCTTTCGCCGAATTTGCTATTGGCGTTTCAATGCTATTTAATATTAAAGTCAAATTTTTTGCGTGGCCCGCACTTTTATTCATGGTATTTTTTACCACCCTAACATTATGGATTGCAATTGCCAACCCGGTAACAGATTGCGGTTGTTTCGGCGATGCACTTGTGATCTCCAATTGGGAGACCTTCTTTAAAAATATTGTACTGATAATCCTCGCTTTCATTATTTTCCATTATCGAAAAACATTCGAAACAAAATCGACAATTAAACTTAGTAATGCAGCAGGAATTATTTCAGTAATTATCTATTTCGGATTTGTAATTTTTTCATACAACCACCTTCCTGTATTTGATTTCAGGCCTTATAAAGTTGGAGTAAATATCTCTGAATCCATGAGCGTACCGGCAGATGCTCCTATTGAAACCTATAAAAACACCTTCTATTATAAAAACAAAAAAACAGGCAAGGTTAAAAAATTCAGTGAACAAAATTACCCTTGGCAAGACACAATTAATTGGGAATACGAAAGTATTGAAACAAAACTCATTAACGAAGGATATGAACCGCCAATCCACGATTTTACAATGGATACTCCTGAGGGCGATAACGTCATCGATTTTTTTATTCACGATGAAAACTATGTATTTATTATGGTTGCTTATGATTTATCTAAAACCAGCACTTCTGAAATAAGTAAAATTAATGAACTGGCACTTTGGGCAGGCGATAATTCCTTTTCGTTTATTGGATTAACTTCAACTGCGTTTGACGAAAGTAATGCTTTTCTATCTGAAACAGGGCTGCCTATTGAGTTTTTCACTTGCGATGAAATTACTTTAAAAACAATAATCCGATCGAATCCCGGCTTAATTGCGATAAAAAATGGAACTATTATAGGGAAGTGGCATAATAATGATATTCCTTCTCCTGAAGAGTTTAGTAATAAGTTCTTAAATAAATAGTTAAATCATTCTTTTAGTTAAAGTTTTTAAATGCCTGTTACAAGCCCTTTATTAATTTTGATGCCAGAATAAATTTGTATAAAATCCACAAAAATCAGACTAATGAGAAAAAAAATAGTTGCCGGAAATTGGAAATTGAATACTACAGTATCAGAAGGTATTGACCTGGCAGAGGCTGTAAACGAATTGGTAACCACTAAAGGAGCGGCTGATGTAGATGTTGTTTTAGGAGTACCGTTTACTCACCTTACAAGTATTGTTGGATCAGTTGAACCAGACAGAATTGGTGTTGCTTCACAAAATTGCGCAGCCGAAGCAAAAGGTGCTTACACGGGTGAAGTATCAGTATCCATGGTAAAGTCAACGGGCGCTGAATATGTTATTTTAGGCCATTCTGAAAGAAGAGAATATTATGGAGAAACAAGTGAAACCCTGAATAAAAAACTGGCTCTTGTTCTTGAAAATGGATTAACTCCAATTTATTGCTGTGGTGAAGCACTTGAAATAAGGGAATCAGGAAAACAAAATAAATATGTAAAACAACAGTTTATTGAAACCATTTTCCAGCTTTCAGCCGATGATTTCAAAAAAATAGTTATTGCTTACGAACCAATCTGGGCTATTGGAACAGGAGTAACAGCCACGGCAGAACAGGCACAGGAAATGCATGCATTCCTTAGAAGTGCGATTGCTGAAAAATTCGGACACGAAATTGCTGACGAAACTTCCATTT
>JABMQB010000810.1 GCA_013203525.1 Mariniphaga sp. | reverse complement strand
CAGAAACTCTTGAACGTTTAAAATACTTGTTAGCCATTGTCAATACTAAGTTACAGAAGTTTTCTTACTCCGTTAACTAGTTTTGACCCAATTTTTATTATGAAACGTATTTTACCAATGGCAGCACTTTTTATATTGTTGCTGAATATTGTAATTGCGCAAACTAAACCTTTGCTTCAATTAAAATATGAAGAGAACTATACCCCAACCTACGAAGAAGTAATTGAAATGTACAGCCTTTTAGACAGGAACTATGAGAATGCTACTCTGATTAAAAAAGGGCAAACCGATTCGGGAAAACCTTTACACTTGTTTATAATAAATAATTCCTCAGAATTCAGCCCTGAAAAAATTAAATCAAAAGGTAAAAGTGTTTTGCTTATCAATAATGGTATCCACCCTGGAGAGCCAGCAGGTATAGATGCCAGTCTTTGGTATGCCGATGATTTGCTAAGAAATAAGGATGGAATGGCAGAGATACTTAAAAATACAGTTATTATTATCATTCCGGTTTACAGCATTGGCGGGCACCTAAACCGAAGTGCTTATAATCGCAGTGGGCAAACTACGCCGTTTGAAACCGGGTTCAGGGGAAATGCAAAAAACCTGGACCTGAACCGCGATTTTACAAAATGTGATTCGGAAAATGCAAAAAGCTTTAGTAAAATATTTGCTGAATGGGATCCCGACATGTTTCTCGATACCCACACAACTAATGGTTCCGATCATCAATACAGTGTAACACTTATTCCACCATCGCCAGACCTGTTCCCACCAATAATGGAGAAATTTATACGCGAATCGTTTATTCCAACCATATATAGTGAGATGGGAAAAGGAGAATATGACCTTATTCCTTATGTAAGTTTTATTTTCCGCGACCCTAAGCTGGGTATTAACATGACCCAGGAAGGTCCACGCTACTCATCGGGTTATGCATCGATGTTTCACTCCTATGGGATGATGACTGAAAGTCATATTTATAAAGATTATGCTGACCGGGTAAAATCGTGTTATCAGTTTATTAAAGCCCTTGCTAAATTTTCGGCTGAAAATAGCAATGAAATCATAAATTCGAGAAAGAAAGGAATCAAAGAATCAATGGTTGCTATAAAATATCCCATTGAGTTTAAACTGGATACTACCATATATCAGATGATTGAATTTAAGGGATACGAAACCGATGAAAATCAGATTAGCCCGGTAAGCGGATTAAAACGATTTGGCTACGACCATTCAAAACCCTATTCCAATCGAATCAGATATTTCGATACATGGGAACCAATCAGCTTCGAAATGGTTCCTGAATTTTACATTTTGCCCCAATCATATCAAAATGTAATCGAACGAATGGACCTGGTTGGAGTTGACTACACAAAACTTCCAAATGATACTACAATAGAAGTAACTGTAAATTATATCGATGAATTTTCAAGTCCGCCAAGACCATATAACGGACATTATTTTCACAACGAAGTTTCAACGCATACCGAAGTGCAGGAAGTAAAATATTACAAAGGCGATCTTTTAATTCCGGTACGTCAGGAAAAAATAAAATACCTGATTGAAATGCTTGAACCAAAAGCCAGGGATTCATTTTTCAGATGGAACTTTTTTGATAATATTCTTGATCAGCGTGAATATTTTTCTTCTTACGGATTTGAAGAAAACGCCCTCAAATACTTAAATGAACATCCTGATTTTAAAGCTGAATTTCTCAAAAAACGTGAATCAGATCAAGAGTTTGCAAATAGCCACCGGGCTCAGTTATCTTATATTTATAATAATACCGAGTGGGCAGAAAAAACATTACGACGATATCCTGTTGGAAAAATATATTAAAAACATAAAAGAATAGACTTGTATCATGTCATCCAGAGTGTCCACCCAATTTTATTGGGCATAGTGAGTAAATGATAGAAGGCTCAAAAATATTGTCATTTCGACGAGGTACGAGGAGAAATCTCTTCGATGAACAAATCTCTCTCCGCCGATTGACGGATCGAGATGACAAATAATATAAAAATCTGTCATTGGCAGCCTGACGAAGTGAATCGAATATCAGGAATCCTAAAATAAAAAATCCCTGCTTTTGCAGGAATGAAGAGTCAGTTCATTAAACTTTACGATAGCAGTTTTCCGAGATTATCAAACTTATTGTTATAATCGACCATCAAACTTTTAATTATTTCATAAGCTTCTTCAGCACCGTATGAACCTGCCATTTCTGTATCTTTTTCCTCACCCGGCATATCTTTATAGGTCAGGAAATAATGTTCCAATCGTTGAATAACTATCTGAGGTACTTCCGAAATATCCTTAAAATGACCATAAACCGTATCATTCCTGAGAACTGCAATAATTTTATCATCGGCCTCATTTCCATCAATCATTCTAAATCCACCAATTGGCCGGGCATTAACAAGTAAATCGCCGTGAGCAATGGTTTTTTCGGTTAATACACAAATATCAATCGGGTCACCATCACCAATAATTCCCTTTTTTCCGGTTTTTTCAAAACAATAATTACCAACTTTTTCACCACAAAAAGTTTGCGGAATAAAACCATACAAAGCCGGAACGACATTTGAGAATTTCTGTGGCCGGTCGATCCTTAAATAGCCACTTTCCTTATCAATTTCGTACTTTACCGTATCGGTAGATACTACTTCAATAAATGCTGTTAATTCTTCGGGTGCATCTTTTCCAATAAAAACACCATGCCAGGGGTGCGATTAATAACGTAATCCCATTAACCTTCCAATCGGGTCTGATAGCCTGTCTCCCATTTTTATGATTTTTATGTTTTGCTGCTATAACGAATTCAATAAGAAATAGTTTAAAGAAAAATTAGTTTTATAAAAAAAGAACCGTTCCCAGCAAAAAGAACGGTTCAATATATCGATTTGAAGTTTATTATGGCAAAGTAGCTTCTGCTTTATTG
>JABMQB010000008.1 GCA_013203525.1 Mariniphaga sp. | reverse complement strand
GGTCAAAGACGGACATAACACCAACACTTTATCCACCAACCCCTCTGCCAGCATAATCTGAGCTACTGCATAGATTACCCAACTAAATTCCTGCTCAGCCTTCCCTTCAGCCGTTGTTTTAATAATAAATTGATTATTCTCGATATTACCATCAAGATATAATGGGGACCAACCATTAACACAAGTCAAATTAATTTCTCTTTTATCTGGATGATTCAAAGCTTCAAAATAATCAGGTAAGGCAATGATGGCAATACCATCTCTAAGTTTCCCTCTACCTTTGTATATATTTGTCATTTCATTACTTTCAATGCAACTGTGGCGCAATAGTTTATTTTCAGGATCATTAGGATGATCAATAAGAAAATACTTTCCTCCTGATCCACTGTAAGCCCCGTTTACAAAGATATTACCTCCAAAATAAGCTGCTCTCCCAGTCCCATTCGTTGTCACATATAACGCATCAGTACTATTACTCGAATTATTTACTTGAAAATATCCCGCATTATCATCACCAGTAGTTATTACGTATAATGCCTCCCCATTCCCATCTTGTGATATTTTAACTGCATCAGCATTACTACTTGTATTACTTTGTTTAAAATATCCAGCTCTTCCGGTTCCATTTGTACTCACATAAATTGCTTCGTTATCGTTAGTGAAGTTATCTATTTTAAACTCTGCTGCCTCTCCTGTCCCATTAGTTCGAACATTTAATGCAGATGAAGTATTACTTGAATTTGATATATAAAAGTCACTTATATGCCCCGAGCTGCCATTATGAGTAATGTTTAGTGCATCACTGCTTCCAGCATAAGTTGCTGTATATGGTAATGTTAACCCGGCATCAGATTGAGGGATCCATTCTGCTCCACTCCATTTTAAAACCTCTCCTGTTGCGGGAGCGGTAGATGATACTGGTTGTGTTTGAATTTTAGCAACAGTGGGAGTTGGATATGTATTTGACAAATCTCCACCTGCTGGAGAACCATCAAGGTTTTCATCCGTTTGTGGTGCCCACATAGACCCATTCCATTTTAACACTTGTCCTGACGTCGGTGTAGCGGGTGAGACAGTGTTATTTTGGATTTTCTTAACCGTAGGATTTGGATAGGTGCTAGATAGATCCCCGCCTGCAGGACCAGTAGGATTGGTTTCAGCAACAAGAACCCAAGCTGATCCGTCCCAGTAATAAAAATTGTTATCATCCGTAACAAATACAATCAGTCCAGTTGCGGGACTGGATATGTCATTTCTTTCTATTACTGTCATTCGTGGGAGTAATAATCCTTTGTTTGTTGATTTCACATCCAACATAGCCGAATTAACAGGCGCGCTGCCATCAGTATTAATGGCTACCTGGGCAAGTGTGCTTATGCTCATAATGATTAGCAAAGAACACAGTAAAGTTGTAAAAGTCTTCATAACTTGATCTTTTTGGTTTTGATTGGATTGCAAAAATACAAAAATTAGGGATATAAAATATTTTGTTTTGAATGGGAACGTTTCTTCTTTAAAAAGCATTAAATAAGAAAAGATCATGAAAACAAACAGGCAAAAACTGCATTAATATAAGGAACTCTGAGTACAGGCAGCTTGAAAGCAAGGTTGGCCATGACTCATGGAGTTTCAACCGTATGAAATAGTGTCTCGTGTGTATATTTGTTTGTAGAAAATAACAAACCTCTGTAATTATACTATATTCAGTAATATACAGAGGTTTGTTGCGGAGAGAGCGGGATTCGAACCCGCGGTACGCTTTTGGCGTACACACGCTTTCCAAGCGTGCGCCTTCGACCGCTCGGCCACCTCTCCGGGATATTACTTTAAAGAATTTAGGCATGCAAAATTAATAAAAAATTGAATCTAACCTGACAGTGTGGTCATTTCCCCTCGTAAAGACCTTTGAAGTAATTCCTTGATCTTACCATGGTCGTAACCTTCTCCTAATAAGTACATCAATTTGGTAATTGCTGATTCAGTGGTAATATCATACCCGCTGATTACACCTATCATGCCGAGGGAAGCGCTTGTTTCATATAGCCCAATATCGACAGCTCCGGATTTACATTGTGTAACATTCAGAATAATGAGCCCCGAAGTAATGGTCCTCTTTAAAGCTTCAATAAACCACTTGTCGGTAGGTGCGTTACCCGAACCATAGGTCTCTAGGATCACAGCCCTTAAACTGGGAATTTCAGGAACAGATAAAGACAACCGGGAGGTAATCATCAGACTGTTCCAGGATGGTAAAGTAAGAGTATTGCTGGCTGATGCCCTGGGCAAGTATATAAGAGATATCGCCAACTTTGAAGGGAATAGTGATACATATATCTACCCCATAAATACTTCAGATCTTGATGCAGGATTTTACTATTTATACCTCGTTGTTAACGATGAAGTGGTGCACTTGCAGGAGATGGATTTACTTGAAAACTAAAACCTTTAAGGGGGTGAATCCCTGGTAATTATTATCGGTTTAGACTTTCTTAAAAGTCTTTCTGTGTTCTCTGTTTATGCTCTGTGAAGTCTAAGATGATGTCAAGTAATTACTGCAATAAATTTCACTCAGGCAATCATTTAACCGCGAAAATTTTATCTTTGTGATACTTGGTGATACCGATAGCTATCGGTATTGTGTGACTTCGTGGTATAATAAAATCTCAACCATTGATTCACATAAATACTTTAAAATTTAACAATTATATATATATTCTTGACTTTAGCATTTT
>JABMQB010000078.1 GCA_013203525.1 Mariniphaga sp. | reverse complement strand
TAAATGACCCAGATGCCATTTCCCAATACAGGCTGTTGAGTAATCAGCACCCTTTAAAAGTTCCGGTATGGTTATTTCGCTTTGAGGAAGACCCCCTTTTGAGTGTGGGAATAATACTCCGCCCATGAAGCCCGAACGTACTGGATATCTCCCTGTTATTAATCCTGCCCTACTTGGAGTGCAAACAGGAGCTGTAACATAAAAGCTTGTCCATTTCTGTCCTTCAGCAGCCATTTTATCAAGCTCTGGAGTTTTGATGGTTGGGTGACCGAAACAACTTAAATCACCATAACCCATGTCATCGCAAAAAACGACTATAATGTTAGGCTTATCCATTGCTTGATTTTTTGAGGAGTTATTACAAGAGCAAAGAGTTATTACAAATAATATACTCAAAAAAAGAAATTTGTTAATTATCATTTTCATGATTTGTAATTTTAATTAGTAGTCAGTCAGTATTTTAACAAAAGTATTTAATCGCTCCATCATCTATTTGGTTTTTTACTTCATATCACAACTACAGATGTATGGAGGTTTTAATTTCTCATTGGGAATTTCATACACCTCACACAATCGAAACAATTCCTTCTTCATTTTTTCAACAATCAGTTTATACCAAGGATGGTCGTTTCATTGAATTACTTTGTCTTAGGATTATTAATCAGTTCAATAGATTCTTCTGCAAATCGTTTACCCATAATTTTGTACCCTTCTCCAGACATATGCAAATCATCTTTTATCTCTCTGCCTCTCCTGTTTACACCATCGTTCAGATCATCAGTATTAACCCATACAAATCGCGGATTACTTTCAGCCACTTTGACTTGAATATCACGAACCATTGTCCAATGGGGGTATCTTTCATTGTTCATGTCAAAATCGCTTATCCGCCCAATTACAAAATTGATATCGCTTCGATCTAAATCCTCACATAGCTGATTATATAATCCAATTAAGCTTTCTTCATAAACTTCTCCAAGTTTCTCATTGGCATCCCGTTCTCCCTGCATCCAAACAAATGTTACCGTACTAATCTTTTCATCGCTGATAGTGTCATATGCCTGAACCATAAATCTGTCATACAAATCACCTGTTCCGGTTGGTCTTTCACGTCTTGGTATTGTTGTATCGACCAAAGCAGGTTTCCATTTTTTATACCAGCGCCTGATGGGTTGACCCCCCAGGGCATCAAAAACAATAATAACATTATCAGTTCCAAATTCTGATTCAACTGCAGGAATAAAAGATGAATCAGGCCTCAATCCTTGCATATTCGACTGTCCTGAGAGAATAAACAAGTGTTTTCCACTTTTTTCACATGATGATGCAAAAATTATTAAAACAAATAGTACTATTACTGTGCTAATAGATTTGATTAGTTTTGTTTTTTTCTTCATTTTATTTCAGTTTTAGTTATAAGATTCTATGTGGTTCAAAGTTCTTGTTGTTAGTTTACAATGAATATGGATTTCTGTAATCGTAATTATATAGGCGGTGGTTGGCAGCTTCTTTATCATCACCTAAACTTAATGTTGCTGGATTCCATTTTACAGGGCGTTTCAGTTCAGAGGCAATGTTCCCCAATAAACATAAAGTACCTGTACTACAACCAACCTCAATAGGAGCAATGGGATCTTTGCGTGATCTAACTGAATCTATAAAATTCTGCATATGTGGAGAGCTGATTTCATAAATACCGCTTTCTTTGGCAAGATTTTTTTGTCTTTCCTGATTCATTTTCCTTATTTCCTCAGGAGTCATCGAACCTGGTCTTCTTCCAGCGATCTTTTCAGGAACAAGTGATGGATTTGAACAAGCAAGATAATTGCGCCCAACTTCTATCCAGCCATTAGTCCCTACAAACTTAATTCCCTTCGAACCCTTGGAATCTTCGAGATACGGTTGTTCAGTCATTACAACTCCGTTTAGGTATTTAAAAGTTAAATATTCCTGCCCATTGTAACCTTTGGGTATTATTTCTGCGGGGCCCGAACCATCCATTCCGATGGCTGCTTGTGCAATATCAAACATGTGTGCTCCCCAGTCGGCTGTAAATCCATTACCGGTTTCGCGGTACCTGCGCCATGCACCCCAAAGTATCTCGTGTTCTTCGGGATCCAGAGAAATAGGTGGGCAAAGGTTAGGATGGTAATGTATTTTAGAGTCATTCAATGGTCCCAACCAAAGGTTCCAGTTAAGATTTCCGGGTACAATTTCTTTAGCAAGATCGAAGGGTTTAGGTGGACCACCTACACTGGCATAAATTTTTTCAATGTGCCCTATAGCCCCTTTTTGAACAAGTTCTATGGCTCTTTGGAATTCACCACTTGATCGCTGCTGACTTCCTACCTGTACTACTTTTTTATTATCTCTGGCAACTTTTACCATGGTTAAACCTTCTTTTATGGTAAAAGACAATGGTTTTTGTACATAAACATCTTTCCCTGACTGGCAGCCATGTATGGTTTGCAAAGCATGCCAATGATCTGGTGTAGCTACCTCAACAGCATCAATATCTTTACGTTCCAACAATTCTTCATATTGTTCGTACATATCACAACGCATGGCAATATTGTTTTCTTTTTGCCATGCTTCTATGCGCTTTTTAAATCGTTTCCGTTTCATACTATCAACATCACAGCACGCGGCAACCTGCACACCAGCAACGTTGCTAAATCCGGCAAAATCGGATAAGGCTTGACGCCCACAACCGATAAATCCTAAAACCACTCGGTTGCTGGGGGCCTTGTGCCCCAAACCAGCCACAGCGTAGCTTGGAATAATGGTAATTCCAGCAGCAAATGCTGCTGTTCTTTCAAGAAAAGACCTTCTTGAAACATTATTCTTATTGGAGTTTTTTTCCATAATATCTTATATTTATTCGTTCTGATATATAATTAAATATCACTGAACATAGCCTTCTTCATACCTTCAGCTACATATGGATTTCTCATAAATACTTTCCAGACACCTTCACTTCTAAAATTTTCAATCATCAATACTTCGTTTCCTTTATCTATACCAATGTAACCATCGTCGTACCAATCCTGACTAGGATTAAATGAATCAACAAAACCGTATTTGCCAAAAATTTTATCACCATAAATTTCATACATAAATATAATTGAGCACAATGATTCTTCAGGCAAGAATGGAAGGGATGCAATTACTGCTGAAGGAGCAAGTGTGCCATTATAGGGTCTTGAGAAACCTATATAACCTCTTTGCCCGGCACATGCAGTCCAGCCCCAAAGTTCTTCGGAATAGCCCACCATCGAACCCCAGTTTTGTGTGTAGCGTCTGTTTGCTTTTAATGCATTTACAGCTACTTCCCAATGATTAGCATATTTATCTTTTTTATTTCTTAAATCATACCAACAGGTTGGAAACTGATACAAATAGGCATGTGGTTGCATAACTCCTTTTGGGGTTTTAAAAGCTCCAATATCCTTGTAAGGTTTCAACCACTCAGCTCCATTACCGCTGTTGTAAGCATCCCAACTGATGTCAGGAATTGGATGGGTAGGCGATCCGAGCGCAACAAGATAAACAAGGCTGTACTCATTGTATCCTTTGTATTCCGGATTTGTCCAGTTTTCCTCAGCAGGTTTCCAGCCTCCTGTAATCGCATTCCTTCTATTGAGGTATTTGTCCCATTGTGCATTCTGATAAATCTTCTTAGCGAGTTCTTCCACTTCTGTCCCCTCAAAATATGCCATTACATGAAGAATGCCAGCCATTAAAAGTGCACTGTCGATTGTTGACACCTCGGTTCTTCCCTGACGCTTACCTGTATCTACATTTATAAAGTGATAAAAAAGCCCATACTTTCCTTCCACACAAAAATCATTTTCATTATCAGGATTTTTATAATAACTATTAAGCGTTATTAGTACTCGATCATAAGCTTCTTGCCTGCTTACCCAACCTCTATCTACTCCAATACAAAAGGCGGAAAGCCCAAAACCGGAATGGGCGATGCTGGTACGGCGACCTTTTGCATTATCTGCAATTAGTCCTGTTACAGGATCAAATCCTTCCCAGAAATAATCAAATGCTTTTCGTTGCACTTTATCCAAAAATTGCTGGTCTTTTTTGGATAATTCTTCCCAATTGAAAGTATTTATTTTACTACTGTTATTGCTGTTTCTCTCTGGATTGAAAGCAGACATTAATACCGGAAAAACTACAGCGGCTAATAATAACGCTGCTCCTCTTATACTTTTTCTAAACAATTTTTTCATTTTTTTCTTCTCTTTAGTTGGTAAAAGTTTATTCTGTTCTACTGAACGATTAACTTACTTTGAAAATGTTTGTCACCTTTGAATAGATGAACCACATACAATCCATCTTGTAGCACCGAACAGTCAACAGATGATTCTGAGTTATTCATATTCCGGGTTATTATCAAACGACCATCAATTGTATAGATTTTTAATAAAAATGACTGGTCTGTATTTATTCCATTGTAATGGACAAAAAAATTATTTGAAGCAGGATTTGGATATAGAGTAAAAGGAATAATGCTTTTTAGTTTTCCTGATCCATTAACAATTTCATACTGAAAACCAAGCTTATCTAGGCCAGCCTGAACATCAGCATCTTTCATTACATTATTCCACAAGAGTCCGGAACGGTAGTTTTCAATCATGATTACTATTGGCCCCTGATCTATTCCTATATAAGATTTTTTTATCCAGTTACGTGAATCGTTAAAAGCATCGTAAGGACCAAATTTTCCAAACAATTCACTTCCCCGTTCACGATAAAAATACTTGAGTGCTTTCAAAGATTCGTCCGGTGTGTATGGCATACTGGCCAAAGCCGCAGTCGGACTAACTGTACCATTGTCATTATCCATAGGTTTATGAGCAGTATAACCATCCGGATCGTCACTGGCAGTTAATCCCCAACAATCTTCACTATAATTTTTAAAATTCAAAGGATTATCTATCGCATATTCATAATGAATTTTAGCTGTATTTACATGTTCCTGCCAGTAGTCGGCATATTCATCTTTTAAACCATGTGGATTAATTCCGTGATGCGTATAATGTATCCAAAACAAGGGGCCACCCCAATTACGAGAAAGATTAATATCATAGCCATAATAAGTTCGATCAGGCTTAACCATGTTTCCATTCCTGGTCCAACCCTGAGTATAAACTTCTTTTGGAATACCATGGCTTGGTGAAGAAACTGCCATGATATATGTAATCAATGCTTCATTCCAACCTCTGACTTGCATATTTTTTGCAAAATTATAATTAGGTGACCAATGCCAGTAGATGGTGTTTTGCCCATATTGCCTATACCAGCTCCAATCAATTTCTTTCCAGAGCTGGTCAGCTTTTTCACGAATTTGAGTTGATTTAGTATCGCTACCGGAAAAATAATGTTTTAATGCAATTAAAGATTGTGCAACAAATGAAGTTTCAACCATATCACCGCCATCGTCATCCGCTCCAAAAGGTTGTGTTTTTTTTGTATTAGCATTATACCAGTGCGACCATGCTCCATGATGTCGTTCGCAAGTTTTAAGAAAATCCAGAATCATTAAAATACGATCTTTAACATCTTCTTTTGGGCGATATTCGCGCTCGTGGGCAACAATCATTGCCATTAATCCAAAACCGGTAGCTCCCGAAGCAGTTGTTCTTCCATTTCCATTGGATCTTTCAAGAGAAGTTCCGGTTAGTTGGTGTGCTCCCTCCCAAAAATAACGAAATGAATATTCCTGAACCATATTTATTAATTCATCATCCGAGAAATCCCGGATTACAGCTGTCTTTTCGTTTGGTTCAGACTCTTTGTTCTGGTTAACCGAAACTATTTTATATATAACGCTGGTATTTCTTCCCTCTTCCGGAACAAAATCCATAAAACTATCTTCAGTTGTTTCTTTTCTTAACTCAAAAGATTGTCCGCCATCAAATGAAGCATAAATGCGATATGTCAAACCGTTTGAAGGATACACCCAATTTAATTCAGAATGACTATCATAACCGATTACAGAGAAATCAGAAACAGCTTGTACTTCGTCGATACTTTTAAACGCTGTAATTTCATCGATTAAAATTAATCTACTACTATTATCATTTTCCGATTGATTGAAAATAACAGCTTTAACCTGTGTATAATCCAATCCGCTGTTATTATCAATTATTGTATTAAGGGGAAAAGTTATTCGTACCCACTGTGAAGCAGGAATATCATTGTTGTAATTTGCCAATGGATATAAATCTGATGTCCCATTCTCACAAAATAAGCCGATTAAAGGCAATGCTGATTTCGACAGAGCAGTTTCCGAATAAATATAAAATGAAAGTGAATCCAGTACTGCAATATTTACCGTGCTCCAGTCATTTCTGTGAATGCTAACTTTCCAATTTCCGTCAGCAGAGGACGTATAATTAAATTTTAATGAAGTTGTGCCTTTAAAAGCCCTAGTTGAACAGGGTACTTTATCATTCCATTGTGTTGGTGATCCACCAGGAGGATATGTATGTTCAAAAGTACTTTGTCCTAAATTATTTACATCCAGTATTCCCTGATCATAGAAATTGTTATTTGTTCCATCCTCAAAAAAATAAATTTCCTGAGCATTCACATGAACTGAAACCAAAAATAGTGCTACAACAATATATGGATACAACTTCTTTAAAATCATTCAGCTAGTATTTAATATCCAACTACTTTTTTTGTGCAAAGAGCCACTTTAACAACACAGGTTCCGGGTCGCATCTGTCACCACTTAATTGGGTATTTCCCTGGGTATTGTCTGTGAAATTTTTTACCGGAATACCGTGACCTTCACCCTTCCACGTAGTGAACTTCATATTTCCGCCAATCTTTTTCATTTCAGCAAAAACCTTCAGATCTTTATCTATCGGACACACATTGTCATTATCGCCATGAAAAGCCCAGAAAGGAATATCCTTTATTTTTGAAACATCAATAAACTCTTCAGTATCTTTTAAACCACTTCCCGCTGAGGGAGCTGCTGCAGCAAAATAATTAGGATCAATTTGTGTGATAATGTAAGTTCCATGTCCTCCCATCGAATGACCAAGTATATAAATCCTTTCCGTATCAACCGATGGTAAATCTTTAATGATGGCTTTGATGTTGGATAGGTGTACTTCATTCCAAAGTTCGTTTGCCTGTGGTGCCAAAACATAACATGGATAATCTTTGCGGTTCTGTTCTTCTGCCAGAACCTATTCCAATTGCGTAGTTGTTTTAGATTGTCTGTTCCTCTTCCACCTCCACCATGCAGCGAAACAATTACCGGATAACTTTTGCCAGGACTAAAATTCAACGGATCCATTAGCCTGTACGGCATTCCGTTATGATTATGTGCTTTATGCAGTTTTACTACCCAGTCTTCTATGGCTTGCCCATTTGCAACATTAGCAATGCCAAATAATGCAAATAAAAGTATTAATACTATTTTCTTCATCTTAATAATTTTATCAGTATTGTTAATGTCTAATTATCTCCCAAAATTTATTCTCCAATCAGAATGCTTAATATTATGGTTTTTCACAATCCTCTGCGAACGTTTTTTCGTTCCTTTTGATCATATTTGACATTCAAAAATCCCCCATTTGGGAACCATCCTTTTGTCTAATAAAAACTTACAACTCCTTTATCCGAATATTTCTGTACCATACCATTGCACCATGATCTTGTAATGCAATCGATCCTACTTTATAAGAATTCCAAGCGGGATAATTACCTGATGCCCACTTACTATTGTTATACCTTTCTTTGAATTCTAAACTGTTTTCATCAAATTCAACAACTTTTTCCCCATTGAGCCAGTGTTCAACATTTCCTTCATTATAGATAATTTTAGAGGAATTCCATTCTATCACGGGATTTAGCTTTTTTGTTGGAGGAGCCGCGTACATATCATAACTGGACCCGGCCTTTTTATTGTTGTATTCATTATTGCCATTAGCCGGACCATCATCCGCTACCTGATATTCTGGACCGGTTACATAGGCATGGCTATATTCAGGTTTTTCAACAACATGGTACAAAATACCACTGTTTCCCCTTTCTGAAATTCTCCATTCAAGTTCCAGTTCAAAGTTCCCGAATGTTTCCACTGTAACTAAGGAACCTCCATTTTCTCCACTGCCTTCGCCATGTCCCTTTCCGTCACATTTTATAGCACCATCTTCTACACTCCATAATGGTCCAATATCATCTGCATTGTAACGCTTCCAACCACTGAGCGTTTCTCCATCAAATAAAGAAATCCACTCACCTGCTTGTTGAACTTTATACGAATTAATACTTGTAGTTTTTCCGTCAGTATTTGAATTTGCCCTAAATGAATAAGAGAAAATCATTACCAAAAGGATAAGTCCGATATATTGCAGTACTCTTTTGTTCAAGATTAATTTTTCCATTTGCGAATATTTAATTTAAATAATAACGATATTGATTGATATTTTCAAAAAGCTTTTTTTGACCTACAATTGAATGAACAGAATATTTTTAAATTACATTAATCCAGAAAAGAATAAAATGCTAAAATTCAAATCATTTCCCGAATAAATATTGTCTTCAACAATAAATTTAGTTTTCACGATTTAGCATCTTCCAAATCCCATTTGCTAAATACAGATCGTACCTTTGCTAAAGCATATGCAGCATTTTCATATGGATTCTCACCGCTTCTTGCCGGGACTTCCACATTATAATACCCTTCATAGCCAGCATTGCGGAGATTGTTCATCTTCTCTTCAAGAGGACCATTAATAATATTCATTGGTATATGGGTATGTACTGCAATCTTGGCGCTTTCCTTATCATAAAGGTCTTTTTCTTCAGGCGTTGCACCTTTATAACTACCTAAATGAATGCATACTCCAAATCCAGGATGGTCAACAGCATCATACAGTTTTTTCAGGTTCTTCCAAACACCCGATGGACCCATATGGTTTTCAGCACCAATCTTAAATCCATTATCATATGCATACTGGGCATATTCCTGGTACCGCTTTACAATAAAATCAAATTCTTCATTTGTCCAATCCGTTCTTCCATCAGGCAGTTGCCAAGCAGGTCCCGTATCAAAGCGAACAAAACCAACTCCCAGCATTTTTGCAAGACGTAAGTGTTCCTTGGCATTTTGGTATTGTAATTCAGTTCGCTCTACATCGAAGGTAATAACATGGCAACCATCAGCAGCAATATTAGGAATACATAGTTCACGTTCATCCAGGGCTTCTTTGACATTTGCAATCCACTCATCCTCAAAGGGGATAAACGTTCCCTTATCGTAACGTTCTTTGAAATCTTTAAGATGACCTCCCCACAGGTCGGCAGCATCAAGATTATATCGGTATTTACAGGTTTCAAAATATCCAAAAATATCCTGCATACCCCTATTTACCAATCTATTAAAAGTATATGACAAAATAGAAAGTTTGTGTTTTTTGTTAAACGATCCGGATTCCGAAGGAATACTTGAATCTGCTGCATTTAAAATAGTTGGACCAGCCATTGCAGCCACTGCTGCCACAGAACCTTTTTTTAAAAAATCACGACGTGTATTCATAATCTAGTGGTTTTAAGTAAGTATTGTCAAATTATTTTATCAATTTTTTTTCTTATTTAATTTGCACCTTTTATCTTATTCCATTTTTCCACAAAAAACTATTACAACTTTTCCAGGATTAATCTTCATTTTCAATTTCAGTTTTACACTTGACACCCAATTATGTTAACTTACCGCAGCAAATGACTAAAACAAACTGCATATTAGAATAATGGATATTCTTACTTTTTATCTAATTTTTATAATTCTTTGATCCATATATTACGGAACTGTACCAAACTTGATGCTCCGTTTAGTTTCCCTGTATTTTTATTTATCCCTCCGTGATGTTGAAAACCAATAGGACCGGTAACATCCAGCTCAGGATACGGAACATTGTCTATAACCAAAATTCCATTATTAACAATAGTTATTTTGTCTTTTTTAATGGTTATGTCAAAGGCATTCCACTGCCCAACTGGTTTGTCTGCATTTTCTTTTGGAACCGCTGTAGCACGTATTTCTGCAGACAAGGATTTGTTATTTCTGACTGACCATAATTCACCCGAACCTACCGCCCAGCACCAAAGGTTTGTTTGCCCTACTCCTTTCAATAAAATACCTGAATCGGAATTTGGAGTCATTTTCTTAACTACTTTACCATCCGTATCTGTGGCGTTATTACCGCTAGGTAAAATCATTGGCATTGGAAACAGGTGGTCACCATAGCCTTTAAAACGCCATTCAACGTGCAATTTAAAATCTTTGTATTCATTTTCAGACCAAAGATTTTTATCACCTTCAGCTTCCGATCGGGCGTCATAATCAATTACTCCATCAATTACCGACCAGTGTCCGTTATCTCCAACAGGTATTTTCCAACCGGTTAAATCTTCACCATTGAATAAATTTGTATAGCCTTCATCTTTGAACCTACATTTTTCCTGGGCATTACAGGTTCCAGCAAAAACAGTCAGAATTAGGACTGCTGCCATAAATTGATATAATATTTGTTTCATTTATTTTATTGTTAAAAAAATTAAAGCTCCCAGCCTTTGCGATAAACACGAGATACATACTTATTAGCTTCAGGCATATTTGTAACTTTCAGATTTTTATTATCCCATTCCAAACGATCTCTCATTCGGATTGCAAGGTTACCTAAACCAATGGCTTCGGCCACAACTTGTGCCTCTACAAAACTTCCTCTCGAAGGTTTAATTCCTTTAAAGGAATTGATCATTTCTTCTGTTTGGCTTATTAGTTTTACATCATCGACTTTTATTGAAGTAGCCACTTTTTCTGAATCTTTAACATCCAACAAAATGGCATTCCTATATCCATAATCTGCAAGGATTGTCCCATTTTCACCAATAAACATTACTCCTTCTTTAGGCATTTGTTTCTCTACTTTTCTCAGTGATTTAGGAGTTATTGGCCTGATTCCGCCTTCATACCAGTACACGCCGATATTATTATTTGATTCTTCGACAGGAACTTCCATAAACAAGCTGGCGGTATGTGGAAATCTAATATTATTATCTACCCAGGTACTTCTAAAATCTTTTATTTCACAAGTAAAGCTTGTAGAAGCTTCTGCATTATCGGGCATACCCAGTCCTAAAATCCGCCAATCTTTCCAAAATCCATAGTAACCCATGTCGGCAAGACAGCCAGCACCAAATTCGTACCAGGCACGGAAAACAGTATGAGTATATTCAGGAGAGTAAGGACGATCGGTTGAAGGTCCAAGCCAAAGCTGCCAGTCGAAATCGTTTGGAATAGGTGCAGGTTCAGGAAGATATGGAGAACCTTGAGGCCACATTGGACGGTTTGTCCAACGATGTAATTCTTTCACTTTTCCAATAACACCACTATCAATCCAGGCTTTTATTTTATATAAGTTATCCGGATCCTGAAATGCAAAACACTGTGTAGGAACTTTTGTTTCTTTTGCCTTATTGCAAATCAGGCGTATTTCATTCATAAAGTTGGCAATCGGTTTGTGTGTTGCCACGCTCAGATTTTTGTTCATACCAGCAAGTGCAATAGCACCATGCAAATGGTCGGGAGTCATAATAAAAATAGCATCCAGACTTTGTTCCTTTTCCAACTGTTCCCTGAAATCGGCATAGGTTGTGCAGGCGTCATATGAACTTTTTCCACTTTTTTCAGCATAATATTCATTAATTCGTTTTTTGCCAATTTCACGTCCACCGGGAGCACCTTTTGTTTCTCCCTTCGACCTACCCCAAAGTGGATAATCGTAACTTTCCTTGTTAGGATCGCAAACAGAAATAAATTGTAATCCGTCTTGCTTCAGCCAACCCGGAAGTTGTTTTAAAGCCTGAGTACCGGAACCAATCAGTGCAACATTTAGTTTATCACTGGGAGCCATTCTGCCCTGCCCTCCCATAACATAAGAAGGAATAACAGTTAATCCAATTCCTGCGGCTGAAGTTTGTGCAATAAACTTTCTTCTGTTTAAATTCTTTTTTGACTTCATGAGTTATTGTTTTAAGTTAGTTATTTTAAAAATATTTGATTATTCAAATTATTTCAGATTTGGTAAAGAGTTCATCCATTTATCATAAATAATTTTTAATTCTTTTGCCTTCTCTGGAAACTCTCCTGCCAGATCGTTTCGCTCACCAATATCATTTGATAAATTAAAAAGCATCGGATCGCGATTATCCTTCTGGTATTCAACAACAAGTTTCCAATCTCCATTCCGAATAGCCCAATCATTTCCTCTTTTCCAAAACAGGTTTTCATGAGGTGTTTTTTCTGAATCAATTTCTCCTTTTATATATGGAAGTATATTTTCTCCATCGAAATTATATTTTTCCATATTTTTCAACCCGATAAAAGAAGCAATGGTAGGAACTATATCGAGGTTAATAACAGGTTTGTCATATTTACTTCCTGCCTCTATCTGTCCTGGCCACTTTATTATATATGGTATTCTGGTTCCACCTTCCAGACAGTCTCCTTTCCATCCCCTGAATGGTCCTGTTGACGACATATCGCCCAGCTGGCCACGTGGAGAGCCATTATCACTAATAAAAATTACGATCGTATTATCTGATAGCCCTTCTTCATCTAGAGCATTAATTATTTGCCCTATCCCATCATCCATGGCCAAAACCATTCCGGCAAATAATCTTCTGTTTTGATTTTTTATAAAACTAACACGTTGAATATATTTATCCGGTACTTCCCAGGGGAAATGAACTGCATTATATGCAACATACAGGCAAAAAGGATTACCAGTTTTTTCAGGATGATTCCTTTTTAAAAAGTCAATTGCTTCAGCTGTAAAAACTTCGGTTGCATATCCCTCGTAATCCACTATTTCATTATTCCTGTATATCGGGCGAAAATCTAAATTTTTTGTGTATTTTTTTGTGGCTTTAAAAAATGAATGGGAACCACCTAAAAATCCATAAAATTCATCCCAGCCTCTTTTGTTGGGTCGCAGGGTTTCATCTTCACCCAAATGCCATTTCCCAATTATTCCTGAATAATAACCTGCCGGTTTTAATATTTCTGAAATCTGAGATTGTTTTCGAAAAAGTGCAATATGCGGATCATTATCACGGTTATTCTGTCCACTTGAAAAACGTTGCTGGTACACACCGGTTAATAATCCACAACGAGAAGGCGAACAAATTGAAGAAGAAACATAACCCTGAGTGAAATAAATCCCACTTTGTGCAAGTTTATCGATATTTGGTGTTAAAATATTATCTACTCCGTGATAACCAACATCACCCCAACCCATGTCATCAGCATAGATGATTATAACATTTGGGAGTTTATTTACTTGTTCCTTTATTTCGGTTGTAAACCCAGTAGTCAGGAATGAACTAAATAGCAATAAAATCAGTAATTGTTTCATGAATCAATGACATTATAGGTTTATTATAGATTGGTAAATAATTTATTTTCACTAATTACCAGATGATATTTTTTGTTTTAAAAGCCATTTTAAAAATACCGGTTCCGGATCACAGCGATCATTGCTTAATTGAGTTCTGCCATTATCACTACCTGCAATCATTTTAGGAGCAACACCGTGTCCGTCACCCACCCAGGTAGTGAACTTCATGTTTCCTCCAATTTCTTGCATTTTTGCAAATATGGTTCGAGCACTTTCTATTCTATCCTTGTCACCGTAAAAGATCCAAATTGGGATATCCTTGATTACAGAAGCATCAACATCTTCACTGTTTCCTGCAGATGGCGCGGCAGCGGCAAAATATTTGGGATCAGATTGTATGAAAGCATACGTTCCCCGACCTCCCATTGAGTGCCCAAGGACGTATATCCTTTTCGCATCTACTGCAGGCAAATCCTTGATGATATCTTTGACATTCTGAAGGTGCGTTGAATTCCATCTAACTTCAGACTGAGGGGCTAAAATGTAGGCCGGGTAATCTATGCGCCTCTGCTCTTCTGCAAGAACCTCATTCCAGTCACGCAATTGTTTCACATTTTCAGAACCTCTGCCACCAGAGCCATGTAACGAAACAATTACAGGATAGCTCATGTCAGGATCAAAATCAATCGGTTTCATAAGCCTGTAGCCCATATCATTGTAGATATGTGGTTCATGGAGTTTTATCCATTTCGGAGTGCGTTTCTGCTTGAAGAGCCATTTCAAAAATACCGGCTCAGGATCACATCGGTCACTGCTAAGCTGGGTATTACCATTATCACCGCCGGTAATATTTTTAGGGGCAATACCATGTCCGTCACCTACCCAGGTGGTGAACTTCATGTTTCCACCTATTTTTTGCATCTCAGCGAATAATTTTTGATCTCCATCTATAGGTACAACATTATCTTTATCACCATGAAATGTCCAGATAGGGAGATCCTTAACTACTGATGCGCCGGGAGAATCTCTGAAGCCTCCTCCCGCAGAAGGTGCGGCTGCAGCAAAATATTCAGGATCAGATTGAATAAATGTATATGTACCACCTCCTCCCATTGAATGCCCGAGGACGTAAATCCTGTTTATGTTGACCGATGGCAATTCCTTTATAATATCTTTTACGTTTTGAAGATGTGTTGAATTCCATCTGCCCTGTGACTGCGGGACTAATACATAGCAGGGATAATCAGTACGCCACTGCTCTTCAGAAAGAACTTCGTTCCAGTTTCGCAGTTGTTTCAGGTTATCTAATCCCCTGCCTCCACCACCGTGCAACGAAACTATAACAGGGTATTTCCTGTTAGATTTAAAGTCTATCGGTTTCATGAGCCTGTAGGGCATGTCATTATACATGTGGGCTTCATGAAGTTTTACTACCCAGTCATCGGCGGGTTGCCCATTTGTAACCTGAACAATGCCCAATAGTGCTATTACGAATAATAATATTAATACTTTTTTCATTTTAATATTATTCTTATGATTAAATTACAGATTTTCACAATTCTCCAAGAAATCCATTCAGCGCCTGGAGCAAAAGTTCCTTTTGATCACGGCGGACATTATGACGAGCCCCTTTGACGTGTACGATCTTGCCATTCTTCAATAATCGGGCAACTTCTTCGTTTTTCTTCCTATCCTCACCCTGAGCATCCGCTTTGAGAATTAGTGTAGGAGCAGTAATCCTTGTAAATAACTCGCTCTTTTCAGGTCCTCTTCCGCTAAGACGCCGGTAAGCATTATTGGGATGGTGCAATCTTTTTGATGGAGCCCAGAATTCACATTCACACTGTCCCCATTGAGGAGTATTTTTCATACAAAGAGCAACTAACTCCTCCTCAGTCATGTTATTCCGTTCCAGTATTTGTTTACGTTGTTTCTCAATGTCAGCATCATTGGTTGAATTGCGGGCATCGCCAGCAGGCCGGGGAATAAGACCAGGATCCTCAAGTACAACAGCACGAGGGATGTCAGGGTACCTTGCTGCGAACCATACAACAGAAGAACTTCCCATTGAATGACCCATCAGAATAGGCTTTTCCAAACCTAACTCACGAATCAGTCCTGCCAAATCTTCACATTGGGCATCTGCGCCATCCGATTTGGAGGGCGGATCAGACAAACCATGGCCCCGTGCGTCAAACATAATTATATCGTAATCTGCTTCTAGCTCCCTAGACAGATTTGTCCAGCAAAGTCCGTTGTCCGATGAACCATGAGCCATAATCATCACTGGTTTTTCGCCACCAGTACGCCAGTAATGAATACGAATACCATTTGCAATCACAAAACCGTCAGTCCATCCCGGTGGTAGATAAGTGAAACACTCAACTTTCTTTTTATTATTTGAGCTATCTGCTGCCACCGAACTTGTAAATGCAACATTTGAAAAAATTAATGCAGATAAAAGACCGGTCAAAATCATTTGTGCAAGTTTTTTCATTTTACTCATTTTCATGTTAATAATAAAAGATTTATTCCTGAATATTTATCCAAATTGGACTGGTCCATGCCAATTCAAGTGGTTCCCCTTCCTGAGTAACCCGCACATAATAAAGGCTGTTTTGATTAAAATCATTATCTATAAATTCTCTTGAAACAATTGTTGAATTACCATCGATTACTAAATTCTTTTCCCATCCTTTATCTAAAGAATATTTCCATACAACTACATCTTTAATCTCATTTGTTCCGCCGACTTTAACATTTATAGATGGTTTTTCACTTTTTGCAAGTTCAAATTCAGAACCCATTGGGTACCCATTTATACTAAATTCAACAAGAATTTTTTCACCAGTGGTAGCATATGTGTTTCTGTTTTTTATAGCATTGTAAATTGCCTCTCTCGACAGGTTTTCTGAATAAGCAGCAGTAATAACACTGGTTTCGTACCCTCCCATGGGATGATACAACTCTCCCAGCCTGGTAGCATGGGCGTCGGATGAACCAATAATTCCTAATTTATAACCTTTCTCACCCAAAGCATACTGTACAGTTCTTTTTGGATTCATACCCCCCCTTATTGGGTAAGGATTTCCATCTTCGGGCATACATTCTGAAATTCCATGTTTAGAAGCTATTTCAACGGTTTTTAAAAATTCTTTATTATAAAAATCCCAATTATATCCTCCGGCTCCCCCATCATGTTCTGCCGCCGGATGATGAGGTGGAGTTATAACCTCTCTGCCTTTTAAAGCTTCCCATAATTCATCCGGGTTATCATAGTCGCTGGCATTAAAAATGTCAAATTCTTTTTCATGCAGAAATAAAGGATTAATATGACCAAATCCGCCCCCGCGTGTCCATTCATGAGTATATAGCGTTACAAATTCGGATTGTTGGTGAAATCTATTTACAAAGGGTACCACTAATTCTTTGGAAAAATTGTAAGGATCTTCAGAATGGTCGGTTACTCCTGCAAAATCGAGACCGGCCACATCTTTTGCATATAAATAATGATCATCTATCCATAATACTCCGTCTGAAAACCAGGAATGTCCATGAAAATCACCGAAAAAAATGTTACCTACCTTTTTGTTAGAAGAGACATTAATGACATTACTATTTCCGGTAACATCACCTTGAGAAACATTTATTGTATTATAATCCCTGGTACCAAGTTCTACCCCGAAACTGTGCATCCCGCGGTCAAACTTAGTAAAAGTGTATTCCTCCGGGAGTTGAGCTAAATTATCGGAAGATTGAAAATTAACAGTCCCATCGTAATTTACATCCAGATTTCCTTTATCATCTACTGCTATTACTTTCAAACTAAATTTTTCACCAATTCGCTGAATAGGATTCGCTACAACATTAAATTTTGTAGCCTTCTTCCCGACTATTTCAATCGAAGGAGCATCTTTATACTTTTCCCATGCACGTGATCCCCATGTATCACCATTGTCATTAAGTTTGCATAATGGGAAAAAACATCTTAGGGCTAGAGCTGAAACCTTCACTCCCGGCGATCCTTTTGATTTATCGCCATATACAACAGTTATAACATCGCCTGGTAACATATTTTTATTTGATACGGTCAGATTTAAAACTTTCCTTTCACCAATTACCTCAGGCACAACCACTGCACCTTCTCGTGAAGTAGTAACAGTCGTAAATCCAGGACTTTCGGGATTGGATGTTTGCCATAATGACCATGCAAGCTGCCTAATTTTCCACTTAAAGCGATTGCCACTCACAGCTCCAAGAATACTAAAACCATCTCCAATTGCCAGTCCAGCTTCCCCAACTTCTATTTTAAAAATTATAGTTTCCCAATTTTCTGCAATAATTTCTTTTTGTGGTGACATTGAAATTAAATGGTCACCCATTTTAAAAGATTTAGTGTTAGAATAATCTGTAACTTCATCATCAATCCAAAGCCTTACTTTCCAGTAATATTTTGTATTTCTTTTAAGTATTCCTCCAGCGTAAGAAATACCACTACTTTTCTTTGAATTTACTTTTCCAGAGTCCCATAAATCTCCCTTATTACTGTTAATTTTGTTCAAATCAGTTGATACAATTATTTGATATGCTGTTTGATCTCCTTCTGATCTCCAAAAAAAATTAGGATTTGCATTACTTATTGCTTCTGGCGAATCCTGCCATTGCAATTGAATAAAAGATGGTTGAGCTAATCCATCAGTTCCTAGAAAGATAATTGAAATAAATACAGTTAATCCTACAATTACTTTCTTATTGAAAAGAAAAATGTTTGTTCTTTTTTCCATTAAATCATATTCTTTAAAAGTAATTATTACCTATAGCACAGTATAATCAATTAAAGTTTTATTATCTCTCCACCTTATAAGGGCCACTATATTCAGGTTGCCAGCCCCATTGAGGATCAAGCATCATATCGGACATATCATCGTAAATTGTTTGGAGTTCTTTTAGTTTTTCCGGAAATTTTTTACTGAGGTCATTTTGTTCTTCGATATCTTCAGCCAAATTGTATAATTCTACTTCATCGTGGTCACGGTGCTTGAGTAGTTTCCAATCGCCTTTGCGCACAGCGTGGTGCCAGAGGAACCGCCAATACAGGAATTTGTGAGGTTCGCCTTCTTTTTCACCTGTAAGGTAGGGTAATAAATTTACACCGTCGAGTCGCCATTCTTTATTTACTACTGCCCCAGTTGCAGCAATCGCTGTAGGTAGAATATCAAGAGAAATTATAGGAAAATTAAATTCTTTATTTTCTGGCAAAACACCTTTCCATTGCATACAGAATGGAACTCTAATACCACCTTCGTAAATACTTCCCTTACATTCACGTAATGGGCTATTATCTGATCTTTTACATTCTCCGCCATTATCGCTGTAAAAAATTACAAGAGTGTTTTCTTCAATTCCATGTTCTCTCACTGTCGACATTATCTTACCTACATTTTGATCCATGGCATAAATCATTGCCAAAAAAGTTTTGCGCTCTTCATTTTTCACATCTTTAAACTTCTCTTTGTAAGAATCAGGTACCTGGAATGGTCCATGAGGAGCGTTAAATGGAACGTACAATAAAAATGGATTATGTGTATCTACATTACGTTCAATAAAACGAACGGCTTCTCTTCCGAACGCATCGGTGAGGTATTCTTTCTCTTCCAGAACAGGTTTCTCCCCTCTTAGCAACCTACCTCTTTTATTGTCATCAATAAAGTATCCAGAGGCACCATTTATAAATCCAAAAAATTTATCGAAACCACGGGTTGATGGATTTCTCAACGG
>JABMQB010000809.1 GCA_013203525.1 Mariniphaga sp. | reverse complement strand
GTGTAGTTAATTCTGAAAAGCCAGTACTTGTTGATTTTTATGCCGACTGGTGTATGCCTTGTAAACAGGTGGCACCTGTTTTAAAGGATTTAAAAGATGAGCTGAAAGAAGCTATCAGAATTATTAAAGTTAATGTGGATAAAAATCCATTTATAGCAACCCAATACAATATTCGAAGTATTCCAACAATTATGATATTTAAAAACGGATCGGTATTATGGACCGGTCTGGGAATTAAATCAAAGGGTGAATTGCTGGATGTATTAAAAGCTCATGTCTGATTTTTGTTAATTTCTTATTACAGGTTAATTCAGGTTTATTTTTATCTTTAACCACCAAACCATATAAGCCTAAAAGTTTTCGAAGAGTTGGGGAGAAATCTCCACTTTTTATCATTTTGTAAAAATCATTTGTAGGTTTTTAATTGGTTTTCAAATCAATGCAAAAGGAATTATATAAATGGTATTTTTTCCTTTTCTTATGTAAGAAAATTAAACTGAATTAATCTTGATTATCAAATGAAGAATAAGCTGTTTTTATATAAAAGTTCATTGGTAGCCGCATTGGCAGGATTTCTTTTTGGTTTCGATACCGTTGTGATATCAGGAGCAGAACAGACCATTCAAAGTATTTGGAATTTAAATAGCACCTTGCATGGTTTAGCGATTAGTATGGCGCTTTGGGGAACTGTAATTGGTGCCATGATTGGAGGCATTCCAACTGAAAAATTTGGACGGCGAAAAACTCTTCTTGGAATTGGTATTCTTTACCTGCTTTCAGCCTTGGGTTCAGCTTTTGCACCTGAAGTTTATTCATTTATGTTTTTCCGATTTATAGGTGGAGTTGGTGTAGGCATTTCAACTATTGCTGCCCCACTTTTTATTTCCGAAATATCGCCTCCCAAATACCGGGGAAGGTTAACCGGAATGTTCCAGTTTAACATCGTCTTTGGTATATTGGTTGCCTATATGTCTAATGCATTGCTTGGTGGGATAGAAAACAATGCCTGGAGATGGATGTTAGGAGTTGAAGCTCTTCCGGCATTACTATATGTTATATTTTCAATAGGTTTGCCTGAAAGCCCGCGATGGTTGATTATCCATAATAAAGATCGAATTGCTGCATTAAACGTTTTTAAGAAGATTAATACCAGTGCCAGTGAAAAAGAACTTAACACGCTGGTTAGTGAGGTTGAAGCTTCGGTAGTCGTACCCGGTAGTAAAAGTGGATTCTTTACTAAATCAATGCTTAAACCTATTTTACTTGCCTTTTTTATTGCATTTTTTAATCAACTGTCAGGGATAAATGCAATCCTGTATTTTGCACCACGGATATTCGAAATGACAGGTTTAGGTGAACAAACAGCTTTGTTACAATCTATTGGAATAGGTGTTATTAACCTGGTGTTTACACTTATTGGATTAAGGCTTATTGATAAGCTGGGGCGAAGAACTTTGCTTTACTATGGTTCTTTTGGGTACATCGCTTCACTTGGGTTATGTGCCTGGGCTTTTTATACTGAGCATTTTGGTATTGTACCGTTTTGTATTTTTGCTTTTATTGCAGCACATGCTATTGGACAGGGAGCTGTAATTTGGGTGTTTATTAGCGAAATATTTCCCAACCGCCATCGTGCTGCCGGACAAACCCTTGGCAGTTTTACACACTGGTTTTTTGCTGCGTCCTTAACTCTTGTATTTCCTTTGATGGCCGATGCTCTTAGTCCATCTGTTATTTTTGGAATTTTTTGCTTTATGATGATACTTCAATTGGTTTGGGTTAAATTGATGGTGCCTGAAACAAAAGGAACATCATTAGAGGATATAGAAAAGTTTATATTGAAAAGATAATCTGTAACTTTGGTTGTGATAATGAAATAATTCTTTATCAAAAACAAGAACCAAATGAAAAATGCTTTTAGTAAGCCTGTTTTAACAATTCTGATTGTTTTATTATTCTTTTCCGGTAATTCAGTTTTTTCTCAGGAGCTTGATAATTCTATGTTATGTGTTGGGAATTACCAAACTGAACGGGAAGCAAAAAAGCAATTGAAGGAATTTAAAAAATCATATCCAACGCTCGAGTTGTGGAAAGAAAAAGCTGAGATTATCAGGGCAGGAATTTTAAAAGGTTCTGAATTATCACCATTTCCTGAAAAATGCCCTTTAAAACCTGTTTATTCTGAAAAAAGAATTTACGAAGGTTATTCAGTTGAAAATGTTGCTATCGAAAGTTTACCTGGTGTTTTTGTAACCGGGAGTTTATACCGTCCAATCGAAGAATTGAGCTCTTATGCCGGAATACTTTCTACTCACGGTCATTGGTCCGATCCAAAAGAAGGAGACCGGTTTAGGGAGGATGCGCAACATAGGTGTGCCTCATTTGCCCGGATGGGTGCCATTGTTTTAGCAATTGATATGGTTGGTTATGGCGAAATGAATGAACTTGGTTGGATACATAAGCACCCAAAAGCTTTAAAACAACAATTCTGGAACAGTATCCGTGCCCTCGATTTTCTGGAATCTCTGAAAGGTGTTGATACCAACCGCTTGGGAATAACCGGAGCTTCCGGTGGTGCAACCCAGGCATTCCTTTTAACCGCAGTCGATGACAGGATTGATGTTTCTGTGCCGGTAGTTCAGGTGTCAGCACATTTTTTTGGTGATTGTGTATGCGAGAGCGGAATGCCAATCCATAAAAGTACACGACACGAAACCAACAATGTAGAAATAGCAGCCTTGGCGGCACCACGTCCAATGCTTCTGGTTTCCGATGGCGAAGATTGGACAAAAAATACTCCCGATGTTGAATTCCCACATATAAAGGATATTTACCAAATGTTTGGAAATCCCGGAAATGTTGAAAATGCCCACTTTTCGATGGAGGGGCACGGATATGAATATTCAAAACGGCAGGCTGTTTACCCCTTCCTGGCAAAGCATCTGAATTTAGATATTGAGGCAATTAAAAATGAAAACGGATATTTTAATGAAGATAATATTGTTGTTGAAACCTATGAACAAATGGTTGTTTTTGATAAAAATAATCCACTTCCCACATATGCTGTTAAAGTGAATGATAATGCAAAATGGGAGTAGTGAGGACTCTGAAAAAAAACTGGTATTTATTATTGCATATTATAAGTTGAGGTTAATATCATTCAATTCCCCTTTGTTTGTATTGAGGGTTTGATTGAGTAAAGGATTCCATCTCTTTAAAAAGATGGAATCCTTTTTTAATATTTTTAGTTAATTTGCATGCTTTAAGTATAACAGGTTATGCAAAAAATAAAAATCGGTTTTTTGGGTGCCGGAGGAATTGCACGGGCTCATGCCTATTCGCTTCAGGCAGTTAAGTTTTATTACGATAATACCCCGGAGATTGAATTTACTTCAGTTGCTTCGGCAAGAAAAGAAAGCCGGGAACAATTTGCAAAAAAATATGGATTTCGGGAAGCAGAAAGTGTAGAGGAATTTTCTGTTAACAAAGATATAAATACCGTTTTTATTCTTGGCCCCAACAATACCCATTTTGAACATTTAGAGTTGGCTTTACAAATGCCCTCGGTAAAAAATATTTACCTCGAAAAACCGGTTTGTGCTTCTGAAGAAGAAGAAATTAAAATGAAGGAGCTTCTCAGTTCCTTACGTTCCGATATAAACATTATGGTCGGCTTCCAATACTTGCAAACCGCATCAATGCGTGAGGCATTGCAATTCTGGAAATCGAAAAAATTGGGCAACCCCATCCATTTCGATTTAAAATATTACCACGGCGATTACCTTCAGAGTTCATACCGGGAAAAACGGGTAACTCGTTTAACACCTGCCCCCGATGGAGGTGCTATGGCTGATTTGGGATCACATGGTTTAAGTTTATTGGTTGCTTTTTTTAATGAAAATCTACAAATACTAAATGCCCTACAGGCTGGTAGTTTTGACGATGTGCCTGAAGGCTCCGACCTATTTAGTTCACTCTCGTTGTTTGATAAACAAACCGGTGCAGCAGGGAATATGTCAGCGAGCCGGATCAGTTCTGGTTCAGGCGACCTGATTCATCTGGAGATATATGCTGAAAAAGGAACTTTGCGCTATTCATCACACAATGTCGATTTTTTTGAATACTACTTTGAAGAAACAGGGCAATGGATAAAACAGCCTGTGGGAAGCCATTATAAACCAGTCTCATCGTTTCCATCTGGGCATGTGCCTCCAGGCTGGTTAAGGGCAATGGTTCATGCGCATTATATGTTTTTAACCGGCGATATGCGCAATTCGTTTATGCCTGATTTAAACCACGGATTGGCAGTCCAGCGTTTAGTAAGGGAAACTGCAGATTATTTGAAAATTTTTAGGGCGAAAATAACTGAATAGCTATTCAAATAACAAACAATTTTTGAAAGGAGTATTTTAATAAATAGTGTTAGATGTAAATTTGGCGCGGGCTTGCGAAGGATTAAGGGGGGAAGCATTAAATTTTCTTGATTCTTTTGTTTACTTTTCTCATCAAGGAGAAAAGTAAAAGCCTGTCCGGCTTGAGGACAATTAGAAACCACAAAGTGAAAAAAATATAATAAAACTTTCAACAAGTAAGTGATATAAGTATTTTAAATAGGATGGAAAAAAAATAATGAAACGATCGGGTGGAATTTTACTTCACATTACTTCGCTTCCCGGAAATGAAGGATGTGGAACATTAGGTGAAGAGGCTTTTGGTTTTGTTGATTCTCTTAAAGAAACCGGAATAAAACTCTGGCAGATTCTTCCATTGGGGCCAACAGGCTTTGGTAATTCTCCATACCTCTGTTATTCAGCTTTTGCCGGAAATCCAATCCTTATCAGTTTAAAGGAGCTTGAAAAATCGGGCTTGCTTAATCTATCTGACTTAAAAAGGGTTCCCCGGTTTAGCAAAAAGCAGGTCGAATTTGAACGGGTGGGAGAGTGGAAATATCCATTGCTACGGAAGGCTTTTAGCAATTATCAGCCATTAGAAAATATCGATTTAAAGAATGAGTACCAGCAGTTTATTAACGAGCATGGCTGGTGGCTTAATGATTATGCCCTTTTTATGGCACTGAAAAAACAATTCAATGGTTTGACCTGGCATGAGTGGGATGAGTCAATAAAAATAAGGGATAAAAAAACACTTTCAGAATTTAGGTATCAAATGGCTGAAGAAATAGAATTCAGGAAGTTTTTACAGTTTTGTTTTTTCCGGCAATGGCATAATATAAAAGAATATGCTAATTCAAAAGAAATCCAGATTATTGGGGATATGCCCCTTTATGTAGCTAACGATAGTGTTGATGTGTGGGCAAATACCGATGTTTTTCAACTTAACGACAATCTGAAGCCAACTTTTGTTGGGGGTGTTCCACCCGATTATTTTAGTGAAACCGGGCAATTGTGGGGCAATCCGGTTTATAACTGGCAACGCTTAAAAGAACGGGATTTTGATTGGTGGATGGCTCGGCTTCATTTTAATTTACGGATGTTCGATTATGCACGCATCGACCATTTCCGGGGTTTGGAGTCATTCTGGTCGGTACCAGCCAGGGAAAATACAGCAGAAAATGGGGAGTGGATACCTGCATTGGGGTTTGAAATGCTGGATAATTTCCGAAGCCAGAAAGGCGATATGAATTTAATTGCTGAAGACCTTGGAGTTATTACATCTGAGGTAGAAAAGCTTCGTGATGATTTTAATTTGCCTGGGATGAAAGTGCTTCAATTTGCTTTTTCTTCAGATGCAACGAATAATGACCTTCCTCATAATTATGGTAACAATTTTATTGCTTACACCGGAACACATGATAATAACACAACTTCAGGGTGGTTTCATTTAGCCAAAGGAGATGAAAAAAAGAATATTCGTAAATATTTTAAAGGTCGGAAAAAACGGGTTTCACTTTGGGCCGTTGAAGCTGTTTGGTCTTCGGTTGCTGATGTTGTCATAACACCAATGC
>JABMQB010000808.1 GCA_013203525.1 Mariniphaga sp. | reverse complement strand
TGCCTGCCGGCAGGCAGGTAAAAGTTTATTCGTAGTGCTTAACGAAATGTTTTCCCTATTAGTCATATTAAGCTTGTTTCGCCAGCCGGCGGATTTCTTTCGCTAATCCACTCAGGTAAATAGAACGCACAAAAAAGCGCATTATAAACTTTAATATTCCGGGTAATTATTCAGAAAAATATTTTTATGCGATTCTAAGGGGTTTTAATAATTTATTGAATTTTCAGATATTTATCTTCAAGTTTTATTACTTCATTTTCCTGGCCAGCAATAATACTTTCCTGATCTTTCTGATCCATCTCGTTTTCAATAATATCAGCCAGCGTATTCTTAATCTTTCCTTCCAGTTTTTTTATTTTAGTTTTAAGGCGCTTATTTTGATTCATTAATTTTCTTTTCTCTTTTTGCCTTTCTTTTGATAATTCTTTTAAACTTTCATATTGAATGCTTTTTTTCTTTTGATCCAGCATATCCTTTTTTACTTCGTTTAAACTTTCTATAACACGGTCAAGTTGTTTATTATTTAGATTAATATCCGATTCACATTTGTTAATATCTGCTTCTGCACGTGTTACATCCTTATTCAAACTTTCGTTTTTCGAGACAAGGTTATTTAAAACTACATTCATCCTACGAAGCTCTTTTTCAGTAACTTTGATCTGGTCTTTTACAACATTCTGATAGGCTGTTATCCCAAATTCATATATGTAATTTTTAATAGATAATAATGTTTCTTCATCAACATTTGTTTCATTTATAAAAATTGAATCTGAAAATCTAAAAAAAGTACTCACTTGTGTACTATTTGATAATTGAGTAATCCGGGCATAAATATCGAGCATATCCTGAGTCACATGTTTATGGACTATATTCCTGACAACCAATTCGTTATTCTCTCTTTCTACCCTTAGTTTATTTCGATTTTTTTCAACTTCTTTTTCTTGCGATACAGCGTTAGCTATTGATTTATAGGTATTTCCAACTAACCTTCCGGCAGCCCCCTTGGTAACATTTTCAATAATAGAACGATTATTAGCATATTTTTTCCAATCGCTTTCCATATTTTTAATATCCGATTCAGGAACTATTACAGTAAATGCAGTTTCAATACCTTGCGACATCTCTTTTTCTTCAACAATAACTTTAATTTTTTCCTGGCCATACGAGCAGAATATGGAAATAGATATGATTAATAAGAATAAATATGTTTTCATAACCACACTTTTTTATTTCTAAAATAGTGTATTTTATTGAGAATTTGATAAAAATTGGATTTTCTTCTTATAAAGCCAACTAATTTTTTGGATCGATATTAATCGTATAAGAAAATACACGAGAGTTTTTCTTTTCAGTTTCTGTTTTCTTTTTTTCAATAGAATAAGTTAACGAACGGCTGGGAGCCTTTGGTAATTTAAAGTTGATTCTAAACTTCTTTCTTGCTTTTACTTTTACTCCTCTGTTCTTTGCACCCCCAAATCTCATAAGGTTTACGACTCGGATTGCTTCTTCATCACAACCATAACCTATCCCCTTTTCAACCTTACTATTAATTACATCGCCTTTATAGGTAATTTCAGCACTTACAATAACAAGACCTTCAATTTTATGCTCAAGGGCTTCTTTGGGGTATCTAAGATGCTCTTTAACAAACTTTTTCAATTGCTCCTTGCCACCGGGATATTCTGGCAGGTTTAAAAATGTATTCGGCTTTTTATGCATAAATCAAAGTTATGTAAATCGATTAGCAAATATAAACCTTCTTATTGAAAATATACATGCAAGAGGAATCTGCAATTTTAGAACAATAAAGCCTCTTTTTCCTTTTATTAAACTTAATGTAGTACCAATAAGTGAATATTCATGTATTTCAGTGTTATTTTCAACGAGAGGAAATTCTTTAGTAGAATAATCAATTTTAGGTTTCGTTAAAAATAATTGAATTAAAACTCCAAACATTGCCTGAATTAACATTACAATTCTGTTATTATTGATATAAATATTGGGTACTTGAATTTTAAATACAACATGTTTTTCATCAGAAGGATCGTCAAAATAGTCCAGGCAAAAATCATAGAAGCTATTCTCGATTTGTTTATATGTGGTTAAATTTACACTTAACATATTTCGTTATTTTTTCAGTCAAACAGGAATTAATATCAAAGCATTTTAACAAATATATATATCAATAAGTTTATTTCTAATAAGTTAACTAAATATTATAATGTATTTGAATTGGTTAACTATTGAGTTTTTGTGAAAGTTAATTGAATCATTTTATTTAATCTAAATAAATAAGTTAACTTAAACTTTGCTTAATTGAATGAAATGTGATAGCTTTGACAAAATGTTTGAGGATGAACAAAATAAGGAATTGAATCCATCTGTTTCGCTAATTCAGTCGTTAGCAAAAATTTTGGATTATACTGACCACTTATCAGCTGTTTTGTTTTATATGCCTTTACATTCTAATAATTTGGAAGTTTTACGTTTATTTAATCGAAATTACATTGCAACAGTAATTCCTGCTAGTGATTTAAAGTCGTACCCAAATCGTGAGGAAGATGCAGGAACAATAAGTATACAAAGTATTGATAAAATAAAAAATGTTATTTACCCTAAATTATCCCGCCGTCCTGAAATATTTCAGGAAAATGATAATACAGGAGATATGGCAGTCGTTCTTAAATTTTTAAGTGCAAGTGATAATAAGTGGGATTATTTATACATACTGATTGACAAAGGATTATTGAGTAAAATATTTTTGCATTATCAAAAAATATCTATGAATGTAGACATTAAAGCTAAAACAGATATTATAGTAAATTCTTATTTTCACCTTGTGTATCCATATCTTAATGAAATAGTAAATTCCGTTAGAAGAAAACTGGATCAGCTTAGCAAAAGTAACAGTTATATTAGCAGGTTATTTAGTTACAATGATCAATTAGAAGCTGAAAATGCCAAGCTTAAACAAAAAAAGGAAGCAGAAATATTAAAGGAATTTGATTATTTAGTGAAGGATGCTGAAGAAAATTATAAAAAGAAAATTGTTATTTCCGAAGACACCAATAACTTTATTTTAAACTACATAGGTGATTTGGAGCATTTAAAAAAATCATTTATTTATGCCATTGAGGATTTGGCTTCATTGAGTATTGAACGAACCATTAAAATAAAACCAATTCATATTGAATTAGGGGAACACAATAAGGATGAAAGC
>JABMQB010000077.1 GCA_013203525.1 Mariniphaga sp. | reverse complement strand
ACTTGTTACTCGTTACTCGTTGCTTATTACTTGTTAGATCGCCAATTATTTTCAACATATTGAATAAAGGCATTTATCTTCTTACCTAAAATATCATATTCATTAATCACTTGGTTAGAATCTTCAATTTCCGGATACAAAACCTTAATTGTTTTTAAATGATTTATAGTTTCATCACAAGATGCCTGAGAATAAGTAAGAAACTTAATAAAATCTGCTTTATACCTTTTTCTGCCATACCCCTCTGAAATTTGATCTTTTACACTTTTTGAAGATCTCCTGACCTGACTTCCTTGCTCATAAAGTTCAAACTTTGGAAGTTTAAAACTAAACCGATGAATACGAATTGCTAAATCAAATACCATTTTATAAATTTCTAAATCACTATACCCACTCATTATTTTATATTTTTGGTTAACATTCTTTTTAAAACCAGCTACCAGAAACAAGCAACCAGCAACTGGGAACTACTTCACATCAATCGCATCCTCCGGGCAAACCTGACGGCATGCATCGCATTTAATACATAATTCCAAATCAATTTCATGTTTTTCATGTGGCTTGAAAGTAATAGCATCAACCGGGCATTTCTGAGCACATAATGTACATCCAATACATTTATCATTTACAGAATACGAAATCATTTCGGTGCATTTACCTGTGGGACAAACACCATTAATGTGAGCTTCGTATTCTTCCCTGAAATATTTTAAAGTAGAAAGAACCGGGTTTGGAGCTGAACCTCCCAATGCGCATAAACTTCCCTTTTTAGTCCATTCAGCCAATTTTTCCAATTCAACCAGGTCACCTTCTTTTGCCTTGCCTGAACACAAGTTGTCCATTATATCAAGCATCTTTTTGGTACCAACACGGCAGAATGTACATTTCCCACATGATTCATTTTGAGTAAATGAAAGAAAAAACCGGGCAATATCCACCATACAATCGGTATCATCCAGTACGACTAACCCGCCGGAACCCATCATAGCTCCAAGTTCCTTTAAGGACTCGTAATCAATTGGTGTATCACCTAACGAAGCTGGGATACATCCCCCAGAAGGACCACCAATTTGTACCGCTTTAAACTGCCTTCCATTGGCGATTCCACCTCCAATCTCTTCAACTACCTGATTAATTGTTATTCCCATGGGGACTTCAATTAATCCACCTCTTGCCACTTTTCCGGCAAGTGCAAATACTTTAGATCCTTTACTTTTTTCAGTTCCTATATTATTGAATTTACCAGAACCATTTCGAATGATATATGGAATTTGTGCAAAAGTTTCGGTATTATTAACCAAGGTTGAATGTCCCCACAATCCTTGTTCTGCAGGAAAAGGAGGACGAATATGCGGAAACCCACGATTTCCTTGAATTGATTCAATTAATGCCGATTCTTCACCACAAACAAAGGCACCAGCACCTTCATAAATTGAAATATCAAAATTAAATCCTGAACCCAAAATATTTTCTCCAAGGAAGCCTTTTTCATGACAAATTTTTAAAGCCTCACGAATACGGGTCACAGCAAGCGGGTATTCAGCCCTGATATAAAAGAAAGAATGTTTGGCTCCCACTGCATAAGCACCAATAATAGCCCCTTCAATAACTCTGTATGGATATGATTCCAAAAGCATCCTATCCATAAATGCACCCGGGTCACCTTCGTCGCCATTACAAATCAAATACTTAAAATCATCGTTTTGATTTGCAACCATTCCCCATTTAATACCTGTTGGAAATCCAGCTCCCCCACGCCCCCTGATTCCACTTTCCTTTACAATTTCAACCACCTCGTTTGGCTTCAATTTCAAGGCTTTTTTAAGCCCTAAAAATCCAAACTTAGTTTTATATTCTTCCAGGTCAAGTGGGTTAATTACTCCCCGGTTTTCAGTAGCAATTGGTATTTGTTTTCCAAGGAAAGAAGAAACCTGTTTTTCACGTGGATTAAGTTCATACCGCTCAATTCCATCCCATTTACTATCGGTTTGAATACTTTCAATAGTATTGATGAAACGGTTTTTAAACCGGGCAAAAAATCCGGAAGCTTTAAAATGGCTGTCAATAATATCTTTTACATCCTGTGGTTTTACTTTTGAATAAAGGATTGCCTCACTCTTATCGCAAGGAACTATTTCGACCAGCGGAACCTGATGGCACATACCAACACATCCTACGTGCTTCAATTTTACATTCAGCCCATTATCATTGACCACCTCTTCTACGGCTTCGCGAATTTCCTCGCTTCCGCTTGCCACACAGCATGAACCAAGGCCAATCCTGATTTCTCCTTCAATCTGCGTCCCATCGGATCTACGTGCTTTTTTACTTCCCTTTTTTCCTTTTTGAGATTCAAAATCCTTAATTATCTCCCCTACCTTTCCCGATTCTACATGGCCGTATGTTACATCATCGACCTGAACAACAGGAGCCAAAGTACAACATCCCAGACAGCTTACCTTTTCAAGTGTATATTCCCCATTTTCTTCAGTATACTGTCCTTCCTCTAATTTAAGTTCTCTTCGAAAAGCATCGTAAACCTGAACGGCACCTTTTACATGGCAGGCAGTTCCCACACATACCTTAACCATGTGGTTACCTACCGGCTGAAGCCTGAATTGAGAATAAAAACTGGCAACTCCAATAATTTCAGCAGAAGTAATTTCAGTCGTTTCACTGATTCGTTTTAAAGCATCTTCAGGCAGAAAATTGAATTCTTCCTGAATAGCTTGTAGTATAGGAATAAGGCTTTTTTTCGTTGTACCTAATTCCTGAATTATATTATCAACAACTTTTAAATCGTTCTCCATAAATTTCTTTTCCGAACCTGTTATGTTTTCAAATGAATTAAGAACTAATTCCCAAAACAATATAAACCATTCAATCCCCTGATAAATATCTTTCCTTCAGCAAAAGCAGGAGTTGCATACCCCTCTTCACCCAACTCCGGTGATCCAAGAACTTTTGCTTCTCTACCTAATTCTAAAATATGCATAACACCATCTGTATCAAGGGCATAAATCTTATTATCATTAATTATTGGTGAAGCGTAAAATCCGGTACCGTAATCTTCTTCCCAAAGTAAATCACCCGTTTTTGCATCATAACAAACTAAAATCCCATAGCTGGTAGCAATTACAACTAAGCCATTTGCGCATACCGGGCTGGCAACTTCAGGCAAATAATAATCATCTTCCCAAACAATTGTTGCATCTACAGGATTTATAGCAGCCAGCCGGGCATACTCGTTGGCTGCAAAAACCAAACCCTCTCCCACTGCAACCGATGGACCAACTTCACCCATCATACATTCAACAGTCCAAAGTTCTTCACCGGTTTCTGTATCGTAACCAGCTACTATTGGATCGGCAGATAATATAATTTGTTTTTTCCCGGCAACATCAGCCAAAACAGGGCTGGCCCACGATATACTTGCATTGCGGACAGTTTCCCACACTGTTTCACCATTTGTTACATTTAAAGCCATAATTTTTCCACCCCTGTTAGTATCATATTGAACAAACACTTTTCCTGCCCAGGTTATTAAAGATGATGAATGTCCATAATGATTATCCGGTGTTCCAAGGTTTCGTGCCCAAAGCCTGTTTCCGTTAATATCGAAACAAATGATATCGCCATTGGCAAAAATAGCAAATACCCTTTCTCCATCGGTTGAAACTGAAGGTGCTGCTAAACCGGTATCCTCTGTAACCCGGGGTAATCCGGTAGGTGAGCCGGGTACATTATCTACAGTTTTTGACCATAACAATTCCCCTGTATTTGCATCAAAACAATAAACTTCCCTTGCTTCACTGTTGCCTCCGGAAAGAAATAATTTATTTCCCCAAATTACAGGCGAATTATAACCATGTTTTGATATCTCAGCTTTCCACAAAAGGTTTGTACCTGTAGCACCATCCCACCCTGTGGGTACATTTTTATGGTTGCTCACACCATTACCCCATGGTCCCCGAAAGCCATTATAGTTTGCATTTATTTGAGAAGCTGTCAAACTACTTGCCAGTTTATTTGAAGAATTAGAAACAGTAGTTGGATTTTCCGTTAATTGTTCAGAAACAACCTCATCTATTTCATCATTTTCAGTCTCTAAAGGAAAAGTGGCCTCTTCACTATCACTATTTTTTTGAGATGATTCTGCTAATACTTCATTTACAGTACCAACTTCAACAACCTCTATACCATCATCTTCAGGATCACTTCCTGATGCCAAGGTATTTCCAGAAAGTGAATAATTAGCAAGATGATCGACTGTTGCAAATGATGCCATAAGTGCAAGAACCATAACTGCCACTCCGGCTATTATTATCCACTTTTGCGAAAGAATACGTCCGGTAATTTCATTTTCTTCTTCCTGGTCAGGCTCCTCAATTTTTGACTTTAGCGAATAATAATACCTTAAACCTAATGCAAAAACAATAGCACCAAACAATAAAAGGAAAGCACCCGTTTTAACCTGCCACTGGCTATTAAAATAAGCTTTCCTGGCAAGTAAATCGAAATCTCTTATTTCTTCTTTAAGAACATCATTGTTGGGATCATCATGTAACCTTTCAACTAACGCTTCTATTGTTT
>JABMQB010000807.1 GCA_013203525.1 Mariniphaga sp. | reverse complement strand
GATCCGTACAATAAGATTACAACGGGCTGCCCAACTACTTTCGACCCACACCGGCAATGTGGCTGAAATAGCTTATGAAGTAGGGTTTAACAATCCATCCTATTTTTCCGAATGTTTCCATAAGCAGTTCGGAATACTTCCTTCGGAATATGCAGGTAAAAATTCAGGAATACCTTTGTAATACAGCAATGCTCCTTTGAAAACGAATTTTAAGGAGGATTACATTATGAATACAAAAACATTGATCTCAACAATCCTTTTATCTTTTTCCTTTTATCTTTTATCTTTTGCCCAATGGGAACTACAATATCCGGTACCTACTGATAGGTGTCTGGAAGATGTTTGTTTTGTTAATGATTTGTTAGGATGGGCAGTTGGAGAGAACGGGACAATTATCCATACAAATGATGGTGGCATCTCCTGGTCCTTCCAGAATAGTGGCACAACACTCAGATTGCGCTCAGTTGTATTTACCGATTCGCAAACAGGTTGGATAGTGGGGGGAGAAACCCATCCTATTCCAGGGGATTATATTATTTTACATACTTCTGATGGAGGTAATAATTGGATTGAACAGGCTTCCGATTCAACAACCTATCTGAGATCTGTTTTTTTCTTCGATTCCGAGAATGGATGGGCTGTTGGTGATAATAATTATATTTTTCACACCAGTGATGCAGGAAACAACTGGGCATGCCAAGAAAGTGGTTCCGGATTTTATAACGGGCATGAGGTGCGTTTTACTGACTTGATGAATGGTTGGATAGCATCAAGCTATGGATTATACAGGACCACTGATGGAGGTTTGAACTGGAATGAGCATATACCAGGGAGTTTTAAGTCTGTCTTTTTTCTAGATCAAAATGAGGGTTGGGCATCATCTAATGTTTCTGGATATTTGAGTTCATCAGGAATATTATTACATACCAATGATGCTTTTAATACATGGGATACCATATATCAATATTGGGCTGGCGAAGAGTCCTCATGCGGATTTTATTCAATTTATTTTAAAGATTCGGACAACGGGTGGATGTTGAGCTATGATTGTTACTCCGGGGGTTGGTGGGGTGGTTGTTCATATCATTTGCACAATACAGAAGATGGTGGTAGTTCATGGCAGTATGTTGAGTTACCTGTACCTATAAGCTTAGATTTAAATTCGTTATATTATACCCAACAGGGAAAGGGTTGCATTGTTGGTGATCATGGTCTGATATTATCAACTTCAAATTGGGAAAATCAGTGGGAGCAAAATAGCGAAGGGAATACTGGGGTATTTTATTCAATTGATTTTCCGGATAATACAAACGGGTGGGCAGTAGGTAGTGAAACTTATTTAACCGGTTGGATAGGTTGGGGTTCAACAATTGTACATACTTCTGATGGAGGCACAACATGGGATGAACAAAACAGTAATATTTCAGGACCTGTGCAATCAGTGAGCTTTATTGATGCATATAAAGGTTGGGCTGTTGGGAATTCAAATGATACAGCTTATATAATCAATACAACAAATGGTGGAGAAGAATGGCTTATTCAAAAGTGGGACACTGGTTATTCTCTTAATGAGGTCTGTTTTTTGGATGAATCAAATGGTTGGGTCGTTGGCGGATATTCTGACGGCTACGGAAATAATGAAGGAAAGATTTTTAAAACAAGTAACGGCGGTATTACGTGGGGGCAACAGGATTGTGATACCTGTAAGTCCTTGTATTCTGTTTATTTTACAGATCCTGATAATGGATGGATTGTTGGAAGTTCAATCTATAATACAACGGACGGTGGCCAAAACTGGACAGAACAGTTCTATAATACCAGTGGTTATACATTAGAATCAGTTTTTTTTACCGATACCGAAAATGGATGGGCTGTCGGAAACAAGTGGTCTTCAGGGGGAATTTTAATACATACCTCGGATGGAGGCAGCAACTGGTCATCTGAATTGTTTAACACAAAATTATGTTCAGTTTACTTTCATGACCATGAAAACGGCCTTATTTCCGGGTTGTATGGAACAATACTACATACAGTTAATGGAGGAATAACCTGGGTGCAGTTGGATTCGGGGACTGAAAACGCCCTGTTTTCTGTTGCTTATACAAGCGAGGGTCATGGTTTTGCTGCAGGAGAATGGGGTACTATAATCCATTCTGAAGACCTAATTACCTCCATTGAAAAATTCCCTGATAAAGAGATGACTTACGAAATGCATTGTTTCTCCAACCCATTTTCCGAAACCACAACTTTATCTTATTCATTGCCACAAGAATCATGGATATCAATTGAAATATACAATAGCAAAGGTCAGATTGTTATTAAACAAAAAGATGAATTTAAATCAGAAGGAAAGCATGATATGGTTATTGATAGCAAGGATATCCCTTCGGGTATATTTTTCTGTGTAGTAAAAAGCGAATTAGGATTTCAAACAATTAAATTAATAAAACACTAATTAAACATTTACAATCATGAAAACAAAAATCTTAACCACAGCAATTCTATTTAGCTTCAGCTTAATCCTTAACGGGCAAATCATCCATGTCCCCGAAGACCAGCCCACCATCCAGGCTGGAATAAATGCCGTAGTAAATGGCGACACCGTCCTGGTGGATCAGGGAACCTATTTTGAAAACATCAACTTCCTGGGCAAAGCAATCACCGTATCAAGCCACTATCTTTTCGAAAAGGATAGTGCACATATTTACAATACCATTATCGATGGTAGCCAACCAATGGATCCGGACAGCGCTTCTGTGGTCTATTTCATTTCCGGCGAAGACTCGACTTCAGTGCTTAATGGTTTTACCATTACAGGAGGCACAGGGACAGAATTTCCTGTTCAGCCGCCATTTGTTGGAATAAGGGCAGGTGGAGGGATAGCTATAGAAAGCAGCGGAGCCAAAATCTGCCACAATATCATTATCAATAACATGGTAGAAAATGAAGAAGAGGCATTTGGAGGCGGAATAGGCGGAGGATTGTGTATGGAGGAAAAATGGGTGGTGATCGAGAATAACCTGATCACTAACAATTCGGCTGTAAGCAACCTGTGGCCAAAAGGTGGAGGAATGGCTGTAGCCTATTGTAATACCAGAATTTGTAATAATACAGTAATCCATAATATCGTGTCGGCTAATTCGAGTACAATGATCGCAGCAGCTGGTGGTATCTGGTATTCATGCGATATTGGATTTCCTGACTCTGTGATTGTTTCCGGAAATATCATTCAATATAATCTGGTGGAGCAGCTAAGCATAAATTATAATGGCACTGCAGGAGGAGGCCTTAGCATTGTTGGAAATGCGGGACAGACAGTTAGCGCTTTAATTACAAATAATGTAATCTCGGATAATGTGATAAATGCTGTAAGTGGCGCCTATGGATGTGGAGCTTTTATGAGTAATTGTAAATCAGTAGATTTCAGCAACAATAGCATTTTTAATAACACATTCATTGCTGATCATTGCCGGGGAGGAGGATTGTGTATCTGGAATAACCATCCACTTGTGAGCAGAAATTTAATTTATGATAATCATGCAACACAAGGAGGTGGTATTTATGTTGGCTATCAAATTGCCAGTATGCCCCAGATTATCAATAATACCATTTATGGAAATACTGCTGACAATGGGGGCGGCCTGTACCTCAAAGGTTCACAGGCAGATATCAGAAACACGATAGTATGGGGCAATACAGCAAATCTTTTGCCGGGTATTTATCAGGAAGCCGGAACAAATAATACGGTAAATTATTCGCTGGTTCAGGGCTGGACTGGTGCGGGTATTGGAAATCTTGATGAAGATCCCTTATTTGATGATCCTTATAATGATGACTTTCATTTAACATGGGCAAATTTCCCGGAACCGGATATTACCAAATCACCCTGCATCGACACCGGTGATCCTTCATTTCCATCAAATCCTGATAATACAGTTTGTGATATCGGAGCTTGCTATTTCGATCAGCGACCAATATATGCGCTGGATGCAACCGAAATCACGGAATCTTCCTTTATTGCAAACTGGGAAGAAGCTCAGGACGCCATGGGTTATTTACTGGATGTGGCTTATGATGATGGTTTTACTGATTTTGTAGTTCACAACCTGGATGTGGGGAATGTTTTATCCTTTTCGATTGAAGATTTAAATCCCCTTTCCATCTATTATTACCGTGTACGGGCAAACTACTATTTTGGCAGAAGCGGCTATTCCAATCCCATTGTTGTTGCTACACTTACCTCCATTAATGAACAGATTGGTCTTTCGGAGATCATAAAAGTTTACCCCAATCCCTTCACCCACCAAACCACCATCCAATTCACCGTGCCCGATGCCGGCTTTGTAAGCCTTATAATTTGCGACATCACCGGAAAGAAAATCCAAACCTTACACTCAGGACCTTTGCAAACCGGGGAGCATAGTTTTGTTTGGGATGCTGAGGGTTTTAAAGGAGGGTTATATTTTCTTAGGCTGGAGATGGATGGAGATACGGAGAGCAGAAAACTTTTACTAATTAAGTAAAGAAACAAATTTCCAAATCCAAAAAACACCCATCCTGTCAGGTTGACTTTTGAAACTTCCCAAGCTCAACCTGACAGGCTTGTTTTTACTCCCAATACTTCATGTTATTTCAATCATGAATTTATCGATTGATTAATTTTTTGTATATTTATACCATTAAAACGGGATGGTGCATACCGGAAGTAATTTTATTCCTGTATTCCGTATAGGGACATCCTAAACACAAATATTTATAAAGGATTTTTTTAATTGTTCTTTTGGCTCGAACCAAAAGAACCAAATCCGTCCGAACGTGCCTTTCGGCACGGGCGGGAGTTCAAGAATTCTAAAAGGTCAGGGGGGTATTGAAAGATCGGCCTATTATGGGCTCAATGAAAAAAATAGGGGGAGTTATAGAATTAAATTAGTATAATTGCATTATTCGATTATGCAGTTTTTTTGTTTTTCTATAAACATTTGAATCCTTCGGATTCTATCAAAAAACAAATTTAATTACCGACTGCCGACTGAAACTTGCACAAAATCCAAAGAAAATACTTGGAAAATATGTAAAGTCAGGGATGAAAATTATTAACCTAACAGGTTGTCTTGAACCTGTTAGGTTGATAAAATAAAACTTATAATCAATTCTCTTCAACCTAAGGTTTTCTTAATTTTATTCATCCTAAAATAAAATAAGATAATAGCCGCAAATATCATTAACTGTCCTGCTCCAAAAATTAACCAGTTAAAATTATATGGGATAAATATTGTGGAATATTTTATTATTTCGATTTGATCAGGATAAATGAATAATTCTTTAAATGAAAAATAATTAAGCATAAAATTCAAATATTCTTCGGTATAGGAATAAATTATTATCAATGAGCCAAAAATCAGTAATATCCATTCAATTTTTGAAATTTTTGCTTTAGCATTCTTATCAGTAAAATATATTATTGTTGTTGCAAGTAAAATCATAAACAACGAATTTATTACCGGAGCAATTACAGGACCAACCCATGTAACAGGTATCAGAAACAGGATATCCCAGGTAAAAAATGATTCGGGCCAGTTCAGAAAAAGTTTTAAGAACACATAATAAAATATGTCCCAAACAGCAAAAGAATATAAAAAATAAGCAAATTTTTCTTTTTTGCTTCTACCCATAGCAATTC